>DATLYA010000143.1:0-9093 GCA_035575235.1 Candidatus Methylomirabilota bacterium | reverse complement strand
AAAACTGTTCTGCCAGGGTTAATCGACACGCACGTCCACGCCACGTTTATGGACAGTGAATCACTGCCGCTCTTTCTTGCCGCCGGCGTCACCACCGTGCGCGATGTTGGCGCCAAGCTCGAGAAGGTGAAACAGCTCAAGGAAGATCTCAACAGCGGGAAAAAACTTGGTCCACGCATGTTTATCCTCGGGCCGCTGCTTGACGGCGTGGACCAGAGCTTCGACTACGGCGGCCCGTTAGGCGAGATGCTCGACAGCATTCCTTCACCAGAGGCTGTGCCGCAGAAAATCGGCGACTTGTTGAAGGCAGGCGTAGACGGCATCAAGCTGTATTTTACCTTGCCGCCGGACACGGCCAAAGCGGTCATTAAATTTGTTGACAACCGCGTACCGGTGACCGGCCATCTCGGATACTCGCATTCTCTTGACCTTATTAAAGCCGGCATCCACGGCTTAGAGCATGTGTGGATTTCTCCGTACAATGACTTCTGCGCCCTGGATATGCAATTTGGTCCAGGCACACGCAGCGGCGTGACGTCGATGATGGATCCGAAGTTCTGGACCCTGACGGTAAAAGGCTGGGAGGACGCGGACCTGCAGAGCCAGCGGGCCAAGACCTGGTTCGGCGCGATGGTCGACCATCAAGTCAATATGGGCACGACGCTTGATCTACTGTGGCTGGCTAAATGCGGACGAGAAGCGGCGATGCAGGACCCCGACCGGCAATATATTCCTCCGATGGCGTTAGCGCGGCAAAAAGCCATGATCGCTCACGTCGGCGAACGACCGGATTGGGATATGTACCCAGGATTTTTTGATCCCTCTCAGTGCGTGAAAGCGTTGGAGAAACACCAGGAAGTCACGCGCATTTTGCACGAGGCTGGCGGCCTGGTCGTTGGCGGCACTGACTGTGGCGGATTGCCATTCCCGCCTCCGGGATTTGCGCTGCTCCGTGAAGTTGAGCTGCTGGCCGAAGCAATTGGCGGCATGGCCGCGATCAAAGCGGTAACTTCAGTTGCGGCAAAATACATGCGACAGCAAGACAACCTGGGCAGCATTGCTCCTGGGCGATATGCGGACTTCCTCGTCGTGGATGGAGACCCGGCGCGGGATGTGCGGGAAATACGCAAGCTTACGACTGTGTATCGCGGCGGCGTCGCGTATGATCCGCAAAAGCTGTTAGCGCAAGTGCCGAAGTCGGCGGTGGCGCGGAGTCGTTAACAACGTAATACGTGTTACGTGATACGTGATGCGTGGCTGGCATACTGCGTCCTGTCGCCGTTCGGTTCACGTAACACGCAATACACAACACGTCCTGCTCAGCAGATAGAAGGAGGACCCCATAATGAAAGACTTCACAATCTGTATCGGCACCGTTGGCGCTGGCGTCTGGCACAGCCCCAACGGCGGAGAAAAATGGCGACGTAGTAAAATGAATTTGCCATTCCACGCTGAACCTGGGGAAATTCAGATCCGCGCTCTGGCCGTCTACCCCCAAGATCCGAACCGCATCCTGGCGGGCTCCGAGGTTGGCGTGTATCGCAGCGAAGATAAAGGAGCGACGTGGGATTTGCTGGAGTCGCCGATGGATGGCATGCAGATCTGGTCCCTCGCCGTCCACCCGACAAATCCCGACATCATTTTCGCTGGGACGAAACCGCCCGCGCTCTATCGTTCCATAGACGGCGGCAAGCGCTGGGAGAAGCTGCCCATTCCGATTGCAGAGCGCTGCTTCGCCGGCGCCCCGAAGGTCACGAATATTGTCTTCGATCCGCGCGCCCACCGCTCGGTGTGGGTCGGCGTGGAGATTGACGGTGTGTACTGCAGTCACGATGGCGGCGAGAGCTGGACCCATCTCCCGCCGCTTGGGGATAATTTCCTCAACCAGGATGTACACGGCCTCACGATTAGTTTGAGCAAGCCGACCAAGATCCTAGTCACAACGCCAGATGGAATCTGGAGCAGCACGACGGAAGGCGAAAGCTGGACGCTGCACGGGTTCCCCCGCTTCTTTGAGCGAGACAAAATCTCCTATTGCCGCGGTGTCGCGCTGAAACCAGATAATCCGGATGTCATCTTCGTTGGGAATGGCGATTTCATTCCCGGGAAAACAGGAGCGATTCAACGGTCCACAGACGGCGGCAAAACGTGGGCGCCGGCGAAATTGTCGGCCGAGCCGAACTCGACGATCTACTGGTTCGGAGTCCACTCGGCGGATCCCAATATCCTCGTCGCAAACAGTCTGAACGGGTACGTCTACACCAGCACGGACGGTGGTGAGTCCTGGGACAAGGTGAACCAAGAATTCGGCGAGATCCGCGCGATTGCCTGGGTTCCGAACTAAGCGTCTACGAGGGATTGTCTAAATGCCGCCCCAAGCGTCGCCAGGGAAGCCACTGACATTGTTCTACTCCTATGCGCACGAAGACGAGAAGCTGCGCGATGTCTTAGCGAAGCATCTTACCCTCCTGACACAACAGGGAGTGATCAAAGAATGGCATGATCGTCAGATCGCTCCCGGCGACGCTTGGGAGGATGCAATAGATGAGCACTTAGAGACGGCTGATATCATTCTTCTCTTGATTAGCGTAGATTTCATCGCTTCGCCCTACTGCTGGGGAAAAGAGATGGCGCGGGCGCTGGCCAGGCATAACAGCGGTGAAGCGCGAGTGATTCCCATCATCCTTCGACCGGTTGACTGGACCGGGGCTCCATTTGCCAGCTTACAAGCGCTGCCCAAGGACGGCAAACCGGTCGTCTTGTGGCCGAATAAGGAAGTGGCTTGGGTGGATGTCGCCAGGGGGGTAAGGAAAGCGGTCGAGGAGTTGAGCGCAGGACAACCGGCGGCGCGGCCGGCGACGTCTCAGGCGATCATCCCCGCCCGTATAGTCGAGGCCGCGCCACACCCTCGTACGCGCTCGCCAGAACAACGGCAAGGACAACTCCACCGTACAGTCTACAGTGCAGAAAATGGGATGACGCTGCCCGGAACAGTTATCCGTCAAGAAGGAGATCCTCCGGTCAGCGATATTGCGGTAAACGAAGCATATGATGGACTTGGCGCGGCATATCACTTCTTTTACGATGTCTATGGACGAGACTCGATTGACGGCAAAGGAATGCCGCTTGAAGTGACTGTGCACTTCGGGCAACGCTACAATAATGCGTTCTGGAACGGCAAACAAATTATCTGTGGCGACGGCGATGGCCAGCTTTTTACTCGCTTCACGAAATCAGTTGACATTATCGCCAAGCAGTTCGCCAATGGCGTGATCCAGGCGCAGACCAAACTGGTGTACTGGCGGCAATCCGGAGCGTTGTTTAATTCGATTGCGATTGTGTTTGCTTGCCTGGTCAAACAATACACCCTCACACAGACCGTAGACCAAGCGGACTGGCTCTTTGGCGCGGGTCTCTTTGCGCCACAGATCAAGGGAAAGGCGTTGAGCTCACTGGCTGATCCTGGAACTGCCTATAATGATCCACTGCTTGGCGTTGATCCGCAACCAGCGCACATGCGCGACTATGTAAACACCGCGAATGACAACGGCGGCGTGCATATCAACTCCGGCATTCCCTGCCGGGCTTTTTATTTGATCGCAACGGCCTTAGGAGGGTATGCATGGGAGAAAGCGGGCCGGATCTGGTATGGCGCCATGAGTGATATAACGTTAAAAGCGGAAGCTCGGTTCAACGATTTCGCCCAACTCACGCTCAAAAAAGCGCGCCAGTTATATGGAGTAAAAAGCGATGAAGTTCAGGCGGTTGCGCGCGGGTGGGACTTAGTTGGCGTAAAAACTGAGGAGACGAAATCGCCAACAACAAAAGCCGGAAAGTCCACATCATCCACCATGCTTCGGCAGTTGGCGCGCCGCAGCCGCAAATAATACGCCTTCTATACGTCTGTCTCGACAGCAACCAACTGCGCACCTAACGATTCTCCTGAGCGCGCATTCCTCGTCGAGGATAGGGGAATTATCCTTTAACGGGTACTCCGCTTTCCCACTCCATAAAGCGATCAAGGTCAGCTTTTACCCGCCGTAGGACGGAGCGTACGATCATCGCATCATCGAGATATCCCGCGTTGGCGACAAAATCTGGAAGCAAATCCAGCGGAGAAACGAAATACGTAACAGCGCCGATGATCGCGAGCAGGTTCTCTAGCGGAATATCTCTATACTTGCGCACAGCATAGGCTCGCAGCAGCCGCAGCATGGCAAGCAGATAGGGCCAGTGGTCTTTGAACACGGCCTTATCGATCGTCGCCATTTTCTCACTCGCCTCACTAACAAGTCCCTTCAGCATGGTGGCGCTTTTCGCATATACTTCGGCTCGTTCCCGATTTTCGCTGACGACTGCCGCCACGGCGGAACGGCGAGGCAGTTTTTCCTGCGTCGCGCTTTTCGCCTGACGTTGCACCGGCAAGGATGGTGTTATCGAGGTTTTTGCCATGGAGACCTCGTTTTCGTCGCGTCCAGTATGAGTAGCGCCTGGATATACCACTCAGCCATAGGCGCCACAACTAGCAGTGGCATGGATTACGCCTACTTCACTATGAGAGGAATCTTTCTCTCTTTCTGCTGGGTGGCGCTTGCAGGCATGTCGGGGTGCGCATTTCCTCCACCCGTACACACCTCAATCCCACAGCTGCTAAGTCACCCTGCAACGTATCAATATGAGCGTCTTGAAGTTGCCGGGACGGTGGCATGGGGAGGAGGGCAGGGGCATCCAGATTTTCCCTACTGGCATTTCCATCTGAAAAGCAACGGTGCGGATATCATCTGCTACTCAGACGCCTATAAGCATCAAGTGTGGGGAACAATTGCTCTCATCATTCGGAAAGCAACAGTCGAAGGGAAAAAGGTTATTGTCACCGGATATCTTGAGCACTGGAGAGCAGATCAAGTCGTATTGCGGGCAGAGTGCATCACCTATGAGGGCCATGCCTACAACGCCGAGTTTCTGCCGCCGGCCATATCTGTACGGTTTTAGCAGTATACATGGCTGCACCTTCCTTGCTTCTTTCCCCTTTGGCCTCGGTTAGCGCTTTGTCTCCAGATCGAGCACGGCGAGCAGCCGGCCGTACCCAATAAAAATGCCAGTCAACATGCCGAGTTCGATAATTTCGGCGGAGGTGAACTCCTGACGCAGTCGCTGAAAGAAGGCGTCGTTGACCCGGTTATGATTGACAGCCATATGTTCAGCGAAGCGCAACGCCAGTTTCTCACGCGGAGTAAATTCCGGAGAGGTCTCAAAATTTCGTAGTGCTTTGACGAGGGAATCAGTTACGCCTTCTCGCACAGCCTGTGCGGTTCGTGAACGCTGTCAAGTAAAACAATTATTCAACTGCGCAATCTTTAATCGCACTAATTCTTTTAATTTGTTATCAAGCAACCCGTTTAATCGTAAAGGCATATAGAAGCGGTAGAAGGCGTTGCTTAGCTCTGGATTATGCCCCATCGCCTGAATAACAGCGGGATTGAAATCCGGACAGGCATGTTCAAACGCGTCTAGCGTCGCACGCAACTCTGGATTCAGCTGTTCACGAGGAATTAAATCTAAGCGGGCCATACCACACCCTCCTCATCATTCCTACTCTCGCCCTATGTATGTTGCAACCGAATATGTCTCTGATAAATCTTTGGCAACTCCGCTGGAAGAGAAGCCGGTTCATCAATGATCATGTAACGCGACGGCGCGCACATCTCACGCAAGTAATCACGTCCGGCTTTATCAATCGTTAAACAAAACGAGAGAACGCCGCTCCGCTCCGCCTCACGCAGAGCCATCATGGTGTCACGCACGCCATAAGCGGGCGCATGGGCGCTGGGCCCATAGTCCGCATCCTCCGGGTGGCCATCACTTAACAAAACAAGGAATTTTGCTCGGCTCGAAAGGCCGCGTAGTTGCCGGGTCGCGTGGCGCACTGCCGCGCCCATACGAGTGCTCCGCTGCGGAGCGAGCCCGCCGATACGACCTCGTACTTCTGTTGAGAGCGGTTCGCTGAACGTTTTCACTGGATACACTTCGACGTTCCGCCGTCCTCTGCTTGAGAAACCATAAATTGCATAGGCATCGCCTATTGTGTCGAGCGCCGCAGAAAGCAACACCACAGCCTCTTTCATGACATCAATGACACGTACATCGTCTTTTCCAGCCAGGAGCGATTCTGTCGAGGCGCTCAGATCCAGAAGAAAAAGCGCGGCAACGTCGCGCTCCAAAGGTTGCCGCGCTATGTATAACTTAGGAGAGGGCGTCAAACCGCTCCGCCAGTCCACTTGAGCAGCTACAGCGGCATCCAGGTCAATTGCTTCGCCATCCTCTAAGCCTTTCACCTGACGATAGAGACGTGGCCGAAGGCGTCGGAACTCACGTTTAATTTCTTCGGTCAGATCAAGATACGTCGTCAGCGTCCGCGAGAAAAACGCCCCATCGTCTCCTACCAAGGGGATTTCCCGCACCTGGCACCAATGCGTACGATAATCCTCAATGAGAAAGTCCCACTCATCGTAAAAATAGGATAAGCCAACCTCTGTCTGGACACGCTGTTCGCCCACGCGTTTTTTTCTCGGCTGTATGTTGTCTTCTTCGTTCTCCTCAACGGAGTCGTCGAACGTCACCAGACCAGAGGTTGTCTGTTTGCGTGAGCTTCTCTTCCTCCCGCCGCGTGAACGAAGAGCCTTCATTATCTTGCGCAAAATTTCTTGCTGTTCTGCTGAGAGCGGAGCATCGTTGTGTCCATCATGATGTCTGGCGCCGGCCTCAGCCGTTCCATCACCTTCAATATCCTCTTGCTTTTCCTCATCTTCAGCAGTCGTTGTCTGAGCAAGAGGACGCAGATCCGGAGCAACTAACCAGGCGTGCAGCTCAGTAGCTAGCGCCAACGAGTCGTAGACCGTCGCCTCTTTCCCCAACGGACGCCAGAGTTGCGCTGGCAGGCGCGGAAGAGCTGTGGACAACACCGGCGGCAGCAACTCAGTGAGCGACGCCGCCCACGCCAGGTCGTCCCGCAACCCGCGATAGGCCTTCGCTAGATGCGCCGTCACACGTTGATTCTCAACAAACAAGAAAAGCGCCTCAAGGAGTTCCGGCTGAGGAAACAGACGAAAATACGCAGCAAGGTCAGTAGGAGGCGTGGAGTCCCGATCTATCAAGGTATGGATAAACGAAGGGAGAGAAGCCCAAAAACGCGGCACGGAGCAGGCATAGGTGCCAAACACCCAGCGGCCTGCCTGTTGTGCAGTCAGAACCCGGTACAGACGCACATTCTCCTCGTAGGTTGGAAATACATTTACACAGGCCGGCAAGGGCAGACTGTCGCCCGGCATGTCCGCCAAGGGTGGAGGCACAGACAAGAACGTGCTTTCGTGAATGCCTAGCGCATCGCCGCAAAGCATATGCAGATACTTGAGTAGAACGCCTTGCACGTCTTGTAACATCACTGCAGGTGAGGATCCGCGCAACAACAGCAGACTGGTGCGTGATTCTAAAGCGAAAAACGCTTCTCCTGCTTGAGGATTCTGCTGCGCAATAGACTCGCCAGCAGCGATCCAGGCCTGTACGCCTTTTTCCCCAACCTCCTCGTATGCCCGTGCGAGGGAACGAAACAGCCGGGCTACCCCGGCGGGAAACGTCTGCGCCAGTTGCGCGATGCGATCAAGCAGCGAGGTTTGGCTCTCGACCGGCAAGGCGTTGAGCGTCGGCGCCAGAAATGGCAGTACGGCAGGCAGCGGCTCGGGATCAAATGTCGCCGCGGCCTGCAAGCAACGGAGCAGTAGACTGCGAAGCGGTGGAGATAACGTCCGCATGCTCTGCGGCAGAGAGCCGTATAGCGCTCGCGCGGCTCGTCGAGAGCGATACGCCGCGGCTCGTACAAGTCGGTAGATATGCACGCGCTCAGTTCCACTGAGGTCAGCAAGACCAATAGGCAAAGGTGAGAAGTTGGCGTCAGCGAAGGCGATATCAAGCCAGGCGCGCATCCATTCGTTAATCTCTCCCGGCGCTAAGACGGCAAGCATTGTCGGAGTCGCCGCCCATAGTGCAAGAAGCTGATTGACGCTCGCCTCGCACTTGCCACCCTCTAAGCGTACGCTATGAGCAATCCATTCATGCAGGGCTCCAGAATGCAACCAGCCGCGAACGATATCCGGTGAGACGTCAGCAAGCGCACGCCGTATGATCTCTTGCTGAGTAACGGATAAGCCCGTTAAAACATCCGAAAGCCGGTCTTGTCCTGAGTAACGCACGACAACCTGTTATAGCAGGTTCGTATCCCGTGCTGTCAATGCTTAGCGCCGGGAGGAGGAAGCGTTTGGCGCAGGCGCACGATAATGACTCGCTTTGCCGCCTTCAATCGCCACAAGCCACCCACGCACCCGTGCTCGCACCCCATAAGAGCGCAGAGCGAGGGCTTGATAGGTTAACGCCAGTTGATGCAGCAAACACTGCCGCGCCCGCGGATCTTCTTCACTCGTAATGGCAAATCCTAATTGCTGCAACGCAGGGAGCAGTACACACGACGCCTCAGAGAGAGTAAAATCGCCTCCTTCTTCTAAACCGTAGCGCAGCGTCAGGCGGCTGAGCGTGTGCGGCGGTCGAGATATTAGATATTATCTGTTCTAGAGAACCGTCTTTCCTTGCTTCGCACTACTTTTCGCGATAGCGTATAAGGCCCTAAGAATATATTATCCGTTTAGAAGGAAGGGCTTCTCCACCATCGTGAGAGAAACAAAGCTGGCTATGTCGCTTGCCCAAATTCTCGAAAGCTTCCCAGCCGAATTACAGTTGCCTATTGCTCGTTTAACAGAGGCGTTACGAGACGAGTTCGGCGTTCGAAGGTCGGATTTTGATGACTTAAAATTCATCGTGCGAGAACTCGCCCAAGCTCAACAACGCACCGAGCAACGGGTGGAAGAACTCGCCCAGGCCCAGAAACGCACGGAGGACCGGGTAGAGCAATTAGCCCAAAGCGTCACTGACCTCGCCCAGGCCCAGAAACGCACGGAAGGAGAGCTAGATAAGTTTCGTCATACTTTTAACATGCAGATCGGCGGGTTAGGAGCGCGCTGGGGATTGCAAACTGAAGAAGCTTTT
>DATLYA010000142.1:0-17191 GCA_035575235.1 Candidatus Methylomirabilota bacterium | reverse complement strand
GGCGATCGTCGTCCGCGTCGAGGCGTTAGAGTGGTTTTTCGCGGTGCAGCCTCCGGTCTTGCTCGATCTGGTGTCCTGGCGCAGTCCCCGGGGCGCGTGGGTGGTGATCGTCTCGTACCAGCTGCGCCCGAACTTTGGCGGCATCAAAGGCGGGTCGTTCTATTTGAACCCCCGCCAGATGGGGGAGGCGGAACTCCTGCGAAAATTGACCATGCGGGAGTCACTGCCTGTCATTTTCTTGAGCGAAGACTGCGAAACTCACTACACGTCAGGAATCATGCTGGATCCGCAAGTCGTGACATTTTGGCGAGGACAAATTGAAGAGATCAAGCAGGGACTCAAAGGCCGGTCGATGGCCGCCGACGTTGACGCGGACTTTGAAGCCGCGGTGCGTGAGTTGCAAATGGAGGAGGCTGAATAGAGAGATGTATAAGGACTGTGAAACAAAACCCTGGACGAAGTTTGATGAGGAGGAAGGCCATGAGTCTCTGGAAAACAGATATATCCGACGGAGTGGTGGTGGCCACGTACACAAATCCGCCGATGAATTATTTTTGCGCTGAAGGAACGAAAGCACTGTGGAAGCTTATTGACGCGTGGCGCGATCCGTCGGTGCGCGTGGTGGTCTTAACTGGCGGCATGGAAGGGAAATTCATCACGCATTATAGCGTCGAAGAGCTGGTGGAGTTGGCTGGCAACCGCGAGGCCATGCGCGTAGCCGGGACCTCGCTCACCGCCGGTTACCATGAGATGCTGAAAAAGCTGCGCGATCTGCCCAAACCGGTCATTGTGGCGATGAATGGCGACACGATGGGCGGCGGGTTCGAGCTCAGTCTGTCATGCGATATCAGGATTGGCCAGCGGGGCGATTATCGTTTCGGGTTACCTGAGGTGAAGCTGGGCATTTTACCGGGCGGGAGCGGCACGCAACGCTTGTCACGGTTGATTGGCGCTGGGCGCGCCATTGAGTTCATTCTCCGCTCTCGCGTCGTGCGGCCTGAGGAAGCGTTAGCGCTTGGGTTGGTCCACGAAGTGGTTGATAACGCCTTGGCCCGGGCAAAAGAGATGGCGCAGGAGATGGCTAATTTCCCGCCAATCGCGGTCGCCCGCGCCAAACACGCAGTCTACACTGGCAGTGATACGCATCTTGCCGCCGGCCTCGATATTGAAAGTTCGGCATTCTTGGAGACGATGCTGTCAGAGGACGGGCTGTTGGCGATGCGGACGTATATTAACCTGCCCTATGAAAAACGTCGCGATTGGTTAGAACATCCGACGAATCCGGGGTACAAAGGGAAATGACTTGCGGAGAGACGCTCCACCGGTGCGTCTCTCCTTTTTTCAGATTACTCCAACACTTCCGCTGCTGCTAGTTGCGTGATTTTTTCCTCACTGTAGCCAAGGATCTGCTCCAAGACGTATTGATTATCGCGGCCCCAGGATGGCGCCGCGCGCTTGATTTCTGCTGGGGTGCGGGACATGCGGAATCGCGATCCCTCCACAGTCACCGTGCCGAGCTTTTCGTGCGCAAGCTTCACAAAATGTTGACGGTGCTGCAACTGCGGCTCGTGTTCTAATTCGTACAGCGTCCGCACCGCCCCGGCGGCGATGCCCCGCGCTTGCAATATGTCTTCTATGGCAAAACGGTCCTGCATACGTGTCCATGTGGAGATGATCTCATCAAGCTCATCCTGATGGGCCAGGCGCGCGTGTTGTGTAGCAAAGCGCGCATCGTCAGTCAGTTCAGGCTTGCCCATGGCCAAGCAGAGATCGCGCCATTGCTGATCGGTTTGTATCGCAAGCGTCACCCAGCGGTCGTCTCCAGCGGCGGGATACACGCCGTGCGGCGCCATTTCGAGATCGCGGTTGCCCATTTTGCCGCGAACACGGCCGTTGACGGTGTAATCCAGTAGGGCTGGGCCTAGCAAGTGCAATGTCGCTTCGGCTTGTGACTGGTCGATATATTGTCCCTGGCCGGTGCGGCGGCGGTGTTCGAGCGCGGCGAGGATGGCGATGGCGGTGAAGCGCGGGGCGACATAATCGGTGTAGGCGCTAAACGGTCCTGCCGGCGGGCGGTCGGGCCAGCTCACCAAATCAAAGAAGCCCGAGATGGCGGCGGCCAGATTACCGAACCCGGCGAATTGCGACCAGGGGCCGGTTTGCCCCATCAGGCAGGAGCTGATCATGATGATGTCTGGCTTAACTTTTCGCAGCGACTCATAGTCGAGTCCCCAGCCTTTCATGGCGCGAGGGGAAAACGATTCAGTAACGACATCCGCCCAACGCACGAGGTCGCGTACGACTTCGCGTCCCGCTTCCTTGGTCAGATCGAGCGCGAGACCGTATTTCCCGGCATTCAGATTTTGGAAGAGCGCGGAGTTATCCGGGCCGGGTTTGCGGTTGAGAAATGGTTGCAGCGTGCGTGCGGTGTCGATGCGCCGCTGCGATTCCACGCGCACGATCGTGGCGCCATAATCCGCGAGAATCCGAGTCCCAGCCGGACCCGCCATGACCCACATCAGATCAAGAATTTTGACATCGGAAAGAGGAAGGGTGTTAGTCATACTATTACCTGCTTTCAGGTGGAGATTTTCTCCCACAGAGAGAGATTGAGTGATTGCAGGATTGAGTCATCGGGTGATTGAGTCATTGGAAAAGTGAACCAATAAGTGATCAGGATGATGAGTCCGTCAATGACCCGATGAATCAATCACTCAATACATTAAATGACTCCCTTACTTTGCAAATCCATCACCCGCTGTTCTGTCAATCCCAACTCGTCCACATAAATCTCCCGATTATGTTCACCCACCAACGGCGGGCGGCAACGGTAGGTAATCGGTGTTTCACTGAACTTCACAAACGGACCCGGATATCTAAAAGTCTGTCCCAACTCAGGATGTGTCATCTCTTGCCAATAGTTCCGCGCCGTCAACTGCGGACTGTTGACTACCTCGTCAATCGTCGAGATTGGAGCGATTAACAGCGTCCGTTGGAGCGCGCCCTGCAGTAGCTCTGCTTTCGTCTTGGTCTTGGTGAAATCTTCTACAATTAACTTGAGCCGTTCAAACGTGGCGATGGCTGCGCCGCCGGCAAACAATTCGCCGCCGAACCGCACCCAGTCCATGTTGTGCGTGTTTTCGTCACACAAGCCCTCCTCGTAGATCCAGTCCATGAGGCGTTTCGTGAAGTGCCCGAAGGCTGTGCCAAAAAGATAGGTAATGGCGACGTAGCCGTCTTTTGCCGGCCAGAGCAGGCGAATGTTGAGCGGGCCGATTTTCACGCCGCCCGCCATGCGTTGGATTTCCGCTTCGCCGTAAGGCGCCGCTAGGATATACGCCTGAGTTGCCAGGGCGACGGCTTGTTGCGCGGAGACGTCAATGTGTTGCCCAAGGCCCGAACGGTGACGCTCATGGTTGGCGAGCAGGGCGGCCACTGCGCCTTCGAGACAGGCGTGCAAATAGGCTTGCGGTACGCTCAGACGCAACGGTGCACGGTCGCTATCGCCGTACAAGATGAGCGGGCCGCCGGCGGCGAGAATGACCAGATCGCTATCGGCATAGTGAGCCTTTGGTCCGTCCTGACCAAACGCGGAAATCGACACGTAGATTAATCCCGGATTGATGGCGGCGAGATCCTCATAACCAAGACCCAGTTGTGTCATGGCGCCGGGATTGTCGGATTCAATCAAAAAGTGCGCGGTAGCGACAAGACGGCGCAACAGCTCTTTGCCCTCATGCTTGGTAATATCAAGGGTGACGCTGCGTTTGTTGCGATTGTACGCCCACCACAGCAATGAACGGTCAGGGTGTGGTTGATCTTGGTAAAAGGGACCAAGCCGGCGCGCGGGGGAGCCTCCGGGCGGTTCGATTTTAATGACGTCGGCGCCGAGGTCGCCGAGGATCTGCCCGCACAGCAGACCTCGCTCGGTGGTCAGGTCAAGGACACGATAAGCACTCAGCACAAGATTCTCCCTGTAGCCATGAACGTGTAGTGTGCTTCCGTAGCATAAATTTCCGGTCAGGACAGGGGGCGTCTTGGTTTTTCTTGGTAACGAAAATCCCCCCTCATCCCCCCTTTGATAAAGGGGGGAAGCGCGAAGCGCGGGAGAGTTTATCTACGCTGGGGAAGAAATGTTACAAACATTGCAACTTTCCCTTCATCAGCTTAAAAAGAACCGGGGAGACCGAGGTGCAGTGTCCACAGTGTGGATTTGACAATCCGTCGGGCATGAACTTTTGCGGCAAATGCGGCGCCCAGCTCGGCAGCCACTGTGCTCAATGTGGTTTTGAGAATCCGGCAGGGTTTCAATTTTGCGGTCAGTGCGGCAGTGCGCTCGCTGGCAAATCAAAAAGCAAAAGGCAAAGGAAAAAAGGGGCTAGGGACTGGGGGCTAGGGAGAGGCCCACTTCCCATAAGCCTCAAGCTCCTTTACTCAGCACTCAGGACTTCAATTCCCCAACACCCAGCAAGCTACACGCCGCGCCACCTCGCTGAACGTATTTTGGCCGAGCGGGCGGCGATGGAGGCGCGCGGCGCGCCGGACGGTGAACGAAAAACTATCACTGCATTGTTTGCTGATCTCAAAGGCTCGACGGCGCTCATTGAAGACTTGGACCCGGAAGATGCTCGGAAGGTGCTCGATCCTGCCCTGCAACTGATGATGGAAGCGGTGCATCGGTATGAAGGGTATGTCGCGCAATCACTGGGCGACGGGATCTTTGCGCTGTTCGGCGCCCCCATCGCGCATGAGGATCACGCGCACCGCGCCCTCTTCGTCGCATTGCGCAGGCAGGAAGAGATGCGGCGCTATGGCGAGCAGCGACGGCGAGACGGCGGCGCGCCACGATGAGCCTCGCGCGACTGTGGCGGCAACAAGGGAAGACCGCCGAAGCGCGGCAAATGCTGGCGGAGATCTATGGCTGGTTTACCGAAGGGTTTGATACGAGGGATCTGCAAGAGGCGAAAAGGCTGTTGGACGAATTAGACGAAAGATGACAACACCCTATGCTGCAATGGGATGCTACTTCACTCATTACCTGCGCCAAATTTCAAGTGAATGGTCGGCTCGTGCTGGACTATGCCCTAAGCGTGGGCAAGATTGTTATTGTCCAGGAAGTCCAGCAAGAGACCGTAGAGGCTGGGCTGGCTGGAGGCTATCCAGACGCGATGGAGATCAAAGCCCGGATTGATACTGGTCAGATTGAAGTCAAAACAGGAACTCTACTCTCTCCTTCATTCGAAGAAGTTTTAGACTTATATGGATTACATCAGGGAGACAAAGCTGTCGTTCGTCTAGCCTTGCAGACAGGCGAGATTGAAGCAACGATCACGGACGATCGGTTACTCTGGGTTGTCTTGCGCCGCTGTGGACATACGGCATTATTCCTGCCAGATCTGATAGAAAAGGCGGTGACCGAAGGCGCCTTTGAGGTCGCCACTGGCCAGCAGTTGCTGTTGGCCTTACGTTCCCGTTTGCCAGTCGGCTTTGTCGAACATTCTTTACGGCGATTGGAAGGAGTATTGTAGATGGCGGTTAGTGTACACACTGTAGTTGATGACCGTGTCGCAAAGTACGTCAGCCGCGTTACTGAACAACAGCATGCCACCGAGGCCGATGTGGTGCGTAATCTTATCGAAAGTGGATACGAGGAGGTATTACGCCACCTCCATGCCCGCTATCAACGCGGCGAGCTAACGTTTCGAGCTGTCGCGGATGAGTTAGGATTGTCGGTGCGAGAGCTGTATAGCCTCTTTGAACAAAAGGGGCTGCCAACCTGATTCCTGATGCTTGGCGCGTAAAGCAAGACCCAACCACGAAAGAGGAGGAGCTCATGTCCGCAAGAATGCCAACCTTACAAGACCTCGCATCTATTGCTGATAGTCTTTCGTTCACATTGAGCGAACAAGATCTTGAATCCTTCCGTGGCCTCATGGCCGGGTCCATCGCTTCCTATGCGCGCCTGGATGAACTGACTGAACCGACTTTGCCTGTCAAATATCCGCGCACGCCGGGATACCGTCCGCAGCCGCAGGAAAATCCGCTGAACGCCTGGTATTGGCGCACGGACATCAAGGGCGCGCCCTCTGGGCTGTTAGCGGGCAAAACCGTGGCCATCAAAGACAACGTGTGTGTCGCCGGCGTGCCGATGATGAACGGTTGTAGCGTGCTCGAAGGCTATGTGCCGGAAATCGATGCGACCGTGGTCACACGCATCCTCGACGCCGGTGGAACAATTCTCGGTAAGGCGGTGTGCGAGAACCTCTGCCTTTCCGGCGGCAGTCACACCAGCGCCACCGGACCAGTGCGGAATCCCTATGATCCAACACGCATGGCCGGCGGCTCCTCAAGCGGCAGCGCGGTGCTGGTTGCGGTTGGTGAAGTAGATATGGCGATCGGCGGCGATCAAGGCGGCTCGATTCGCATGCCGAGCTGCTGGAGCGGCGTTTGTGGTCACAAGCCAACTTATGGTCTCGTGCCCTATACCGGCGCATTCCCGATTGAGCTCACGCTTGATCATGTGGGACCGATGGCGCGGACGTTTACTGATGTTGCGCTGTTGCTTGAAGCTATTGCCGGTCCTGATGGTCTCGATCCGCGTCAAAGCGCGGGACTCAAAGGCGAAGCCTACAGCAAGACGCTGACTGGCAATATCAAAGGGCTGCGACTGGGAATCGTGCAAGAAGGCTTTGGCTGGCCGGGGTTGTCAGAAAACGATGTTGACGAGTCGGTAAAAAGCGCGGCTCAGCAGTTCACCAAATTAGGCGCTGAAGTGAAAACGCTTTCCATTCCCTGGCATCGTGACGGCATGCATGTGTTTACCCCCATTGCCGCCGAGGGGTCTACCATGTTGATGGTGCTGGGCAACAGCATGGGTACGAATTGGAAGGGACATTACACCACCAGTCTGCTCGACGCCTACGCCCGCGGGCGGCTCTCCCGCGCCAATGATCTGTCCGAAACGGTGAAGCTGTTTACCATGTTAGGTAAATACATGCAGGAGCGGTATCATGGTCGCTACTACGCCAAGGCGCAAAACCTGGTGCGTCCGTTAACTGCCGCGTACGACGCCGCGCTGCGCGAAGTGGATCTGCTGGTGATGCCGACGCTGCCGCTCAAAGCCACGAAGATTCCTGCTCCGGACGCGAGCCGTGAAGAATATGTGCAACGCGCTTTGGAGATGATCGTCAACACCTGTCCGTTTGATATGACCGGGCATCCGGCGAGCACTGTACCGTGCGGACTGTCGGAAGGATTACCGATCGGCATGATGCTCGTCGGTCGAAGAGGGGAAGATGCGACGGTGCTGCGTGCGGCGGACGCGTTTCAGCGCGAGATTTATCGCATTCCCGCGCCGCCACGGAAAAATTGAGTCAGTGAAGAGATTGAGTGATCGGGCCATTGTGTCATTTGGCCATTGAAAAAATGGAGTCATTGAGCCATTGAGTCAGTGAAGAGATTGAGTGATTGAGTCATTTGGCCATTGAAAGATTGGTTGATTTTGCCGTGCGTTGAGATGCCGCGAAGATAGCGAGCAGTTCGCTGGCCTCAATAAAAAGATCAGTGATCTGCTCGCGACGGATCACTTGGGCATCCACCAGCAACTCCAGCCAGAAGACCGTCTCATCTGCTTCTTCAACAACGACACCCATCTTCGCTGTAAATTCCGCTTTTGATCGAGCGCGACACGCTGCACGGTAGTTGGCAGCAACAGAAGTCCCAGAGCGGAGAAGCTGCCGTCCAATGATCCTTGCTTCCTCTGTTCTGGGAAGTAGCCGAAACAATCGAATAATTTGAATAGCAAACGCCGTCGCTCGCTCTCGTAGTTCTTCTGGCTTTGTCATATTTGTCTTAGCAATTCCCAATCCTTCACGCTTCAGCCACTCAATCCTTCAATGGCTCGATGGCCCGATCACCCAATGACTCAATCTTTTCTTTCAATGGCTCGATGACCCGATCACTCAATGACTCAATGCTTCAAATTGCCCCTTCTGCCTTCCATCTTGCCAAATCCGCCGGGCTGCACCCCAGCCACCCGCAATACACTTCCTCGTTATGCTCCCCTGGACGCGGGATTGGTCCGACTGCGCCGGGGGTGTCGGAAAATTTCACCGTGAGACCCGGAACAAACGTCCTCCCGCTGTCCGGATCTTGACTCTCTACGAGCATCTTGCGCGCCCATAAATGCGGGTCATGGGCCGCTTGCGCGATGGTATGCACGGGACCAACCGGCACCTCTTCACGCTCAAGGATCTGCACGACCTCAGCGACTGTTTTTTCTTTCACCCACTCCGCAACTAAGGCGTCAATCTCATCTGCATGCGCGGCGCGTCCAGGAATGGAGTTAAAACGGGAGTCATGGATTAAGTCCTCTCGCTCGATGGCGCGGCAAATGCGACCCCACATGTGCTGAGGCACGGCGAGCAGGTACACCCAGCCGTCTTTCGCCTTATAGGTATTGCACGGCGCAATGCCGCCAGCGCGGTTGCCGTGCCGCTGCGGCTCTTTTTCCGTGAGTAAGTATTGCGCGAGCGGAATCTCCATGAGCGTGTAGCCAGTATCAAGCAGGCACACATCCAGTGATTGCCCCTGGCCGGTGACGTCGCGACGGTGCAACGCCGCCAGCGCGCCAATCGTCGCGTGCAGGGCGGTAATGCGGTCGATGATCGGCGCCCCGGTCATGACTGGTGGACCGTCTTGCACGCCGGTAAAACCCATCAGGCCCGACATCGCTTGTCCGATAGGGTCATAGGCCGGCCGGTGTTTGTACGGACCTTCTTGGCCGAAGCCTGAGACATTAATGAGAATTATGCCTGGGTTGAGCTGTCTGAGTGTGTTATAGCCAAAGCCCATGGCGTCCATCACCCCGGGACGGAAATTCTGCAGCAACATATCGACTTTTGGAACCAGCGCTCTCAGCACGGCTTTGCCTTGCTCGCTGCGCAGATTAAGCGTGATGCTCTTCTTGCCGCGGTTATACGCTGACCAGTACACCTTTCCCAACCCACGCGATTCATCGCCGCCCGGCTCTTCGACTTTGATGACCTCAGCGCCGAGGTCGGCCAGGATCATCGCGCACCGCGGTCCAGCCTGATATCGTCCAAGATCGAGCACTTTCACGCCATCGAGACATCCCGCCATGATAGGTTCCTCCTTTTGCACGCAACAAAGGGGAGTATCGAACAGCGGATTAGTAAGTGTCAAGGGTGAAGGGAAGAGGGAAGAAAAATCGGGGAAACGGGGAAAACGGGAGACAGAGTAGATGACACGTGGCGCGTGATCGTGGTCGTGCTGCGTGATAAAAGAGTGGACCGACAAGGAGGGAAGATCATGACCCGTGTTGCGATTCTCGATGATTACCAGAACGTGGCGTTGCGTATGGCCGATTGGAGCGTGCTGCCCAAAGATGTTGAAGTACGGGTGTTCCAGGATCATTTGAAAGACGAAGATGCAGTGGCGGGGCGGCTGAAAGACTTTGACATCGTCATGGCCATGCGCGAGCGCACGCCGTTCCCTCGCAGCTTATTTGAGCGGCTGCCAAACCTCAAACTGCTTACGACCACCGGCATGCGGAACGCAGCGATTGATACGCAAGCGGCGACAGATCATGGCGTGGTGGTTTCTGGCACAGGCGGCGTCGTGTACCCCACGGCGGAGTTAACCTGGGGACTCATCCTCTCTTTACTCCGCCACATCCATCGCGAGGACCAGGCGGTGCGGGGTGGGCGCTGGCAGATCAGCATGGGCGTTGACCTTCATGGCAAAACGCTCGGCGTCGTTGGACTCGGTAATTTGGGTTCGCAAGTCGCCACGGTCGGCAAAGCATTTCAAATGAATGTCGTCGCGTGGAGCCAGAATCTGACGGCGGAGCGGGCGGCGTCCCTTGGGGCGCGGCTGGTGAGCAAAGACGAACTGCTGTCACAGTCGGACATCGTGACGATTCATCTCGTCTTGAGTGAGCGCACGCGAGGACTGATTGGCGCGCGTGAATTGGGATTAATGAAACCTTCTGCCTATATCATTAACACTTCACGCGGACCGATTCTTGACGAGCAGGCTCTGGTCGAGGCGTTACAAAATAAGCAGATCGCCGGCGCCGGGCTCGATGTGTTTGATGAAGAGCCTTTGCCGCTGGATCATCCGCTGCGGCAGTTGCCGAATACAGTCATCACTCCGCATATCGGGTACGTCACCGAGGACACGTACAAGGTCTTCTTTGCACAGACAGTAGAAAATATCAAGGCGTTTCTCGACGGTACGCCAATTCGCGTGATCAATCGGCATCAGCGCGAGCACCGGCCGTGAACCCCGTGCATTGGAGAGCCAAAGACGGCAAGAGTAAAATGGGGCCGGAAGGCTCTTGCCGGCTGCAACTGAGTCCACTCTCACGCATGAGGTAACATGCATCACGCCCCACGCATTACGGCTCACGCATCACGTATTACGTATCACGTGTTGCGTGTTGCGTAGGACGTCGCTATGACAGAGGAACCGTTAGAGATCGCTCGATTATCACAGAGGAGAAAAACATGGCCTACAAAGTCACGAAATCTGACGAAGAATGGAGAGCACAACTCACTCCTCAGCAATATGCCGTGACCCGACAAAAAGGAACCGAGCGTGCGTTTACCGGCGAATACTGGGATTGCCACGAAGAAGGCATATACAAATGCGTCTGCTGTGGCGCGGATTTGTTTACCTCGGCCACGAAATTCGATTCCGGTTGCGGCTGGCCGAGCTTTTGGGCTCCCATTGCAGAGGAAAAAATAGAGAAGGCGATTGACCTGAGTTACGGCATGCGGCGCATCGAGGTGATGTGCAACTCCTGCGGCGCGCACCTTGGGCATGTTTTTGATGACGGTCCCGCGCCGACAGGGCAGCGGTATTGTATCAACTCGGTGTCGTTAAAATTGGTGAAAGAGTAGGGCTCGCTGGTGGGGAGACCTGCCTGCTGCAGTTCTTTCCCGCATGAATGATGCGGTTACGGCGCTGCGTCGAAGAGCCGTTCGCCGTTGCGCCAACGTTTGACAGCATCCGGTATTCCTAACGCTCGGGCGAGGGCAGGGGTGAGATCATAGCTGGCGCCGTCCAATCCTGCTTGAGCCACACTGTCATTGAGTCCATTGAGGACGGCGTTGCCCATCACATAGGCGTAGGCATCGGCGGGAATTTGCCCAGTAGCCTGGCTATGCCCATACGCCTGTTCACAGGCCTCGCGGCTCAGCGAGTTCCATCCTCGACATTTCAGCGGGCGCGCCGCATAGGCCATACATTGCTTGCCTTGCAAAAGCGGGCAGGGAAGCGGCGGCGGGTGCTGAGTCGAGGCGGTAGGATCCACATGGCGTTGGCGACGGTTCACGACGCGCTGCTGCAGGGCGTCGAGCTCTTCCGAGGAACAGTGCGTGCGCAGCCAGTGGGCCAGAAAGACGATTTCCGCTGCAGAGGCGAGGACGGTGGGCGTGTAGCAGCAAAAGGCGCATCCCGCCCGGCAGGCTCGTTGGTTTTGTACTGGCGAATGACCGATAGCCTGGTCTGCCCAAGCGTGCGTGGCGTCAACTAACGAAGCGACAGCTTCGACATCGCTCCCTGCTTGCAGAGAGGCGGCAGCGCCATGATACGCTGCCGCATATACCGCGAGTTCTTCACTCGCTACGGCAGGCAGTCCTTGCGCCTGGAGCGCAGCAATCCGCTGCTGGACCTCTGCTGGCGAGGTTGCTTGCTGCAACTGTTTTTTCAGCGTTGGCAGAGACCACTGCGGCGCTGGGGGGGCAGCGCCTTGTGCTGTGGAGATTGCTTCTGCGCCGCCTTGTCCTGACGTCGTCGCTCAGCTCGATTCATGCCCGATGTCCGGTCAATACCTGGAATTTTTATTGCGCCAGCAGTTTCTTCACCGCTCCCTCCACTACCGTTCCCTGAAAGAAATCCGGGTTCATTTCGACCTTGTGTTTCACCGGATTCACAAAGACAAAATCCCGGAAATCTTCTTCGCTCATGAAACCTTTTTCCACAAGCTCATACGCTTCCGCCGCAGCATCGCGCATATCGGGAAGGTCAAAATGACCAAGATCAGAACCGTAGATTGCGTTCAGCCGCGCGCGCAATGCATGCTTTTTCTCGTCGAACGCGAGCGGCGTTAAGCGATCATCTCCCTCACAACCAAAGAAAAAGCACGGGACAAACAGATCACGGATGTCTTCTTTCTTTTCGATTTTGCACTGCGCCCACTCATCGAGGTCAGCGGGAGTCTCTTCCCGCGAACCCCACAGGAGCTGGGAGCGGTCATCCAGGTTCGCCAGTTTCTCGGCGCTCAACACTCCGCCGCCATACTTCCTGAACAGTTCCCGCATTAAACGTTCGTCAAGATTAGCAGGATTAAAATGCTCGATGAACTGCACATTATGTTTCTCCCAGTGTCCGACCAGATCGTTGAACAGGACGCTGGCCCACGCCACGCCGCCTTCGAGAAAGGCGCAGCGGAGTTGAGGAAACCGGCGGGTCACACCGCCAAAGAAGAGTGCTTTGCACACCGCTTCCGCTGAGGCGGCGAAGTGACCGATGTGATTATACATGAAGTTGGAAATCGACATGCGGCTGCCCCAGCCTACGCCGGTAGAATGAAAGGTTGGCGCCACCTTCAATTCGATGCACTTGGCCCATACCGGATCGTAGTCGTACTCGCTATCTATGCCCAGACTATCGAGCCAAAAGGCATAGCGGGTCAGCTCCGGCGCTCTGGAGGCGACGGCTTTGATTGGACGGCGCACCTGCGCGGCCATCAGGATAGCTTTGAACTTGAGCGTTTTGACTGCGTATTCGAGTTCCTCGATTGCCTCTTGCGGCGTGTACATGGGAATCACCGCCACCGACGTCATGCGGTCGGCGTACTCGCGAAAAATGTCAGCGTGATACGTATTGAGCGCCCGGCAAGTGACGCGACGCATTTCTTCATCGCTGGTGTGCAGGCCAAACAGACCGATGCTGGGGTAGATGATCGTGTAATCCAGCCCCATCTCATCCAAACGTTCGTGGAGGAGCTTCGGCAGCGAACTCGTAGCGCGGTCTAAGGTGTTCTTGGTCGGATGCACCCACCAGTGCGCTCGCAGGACGCGCTGCTCGCGGCGCTCTTCCGGCGTGAGCTTGTACCATTGAAAACGAAACGGCGTGTCCGGCGCGGTTTTGAACCGCTCCACCACTTTACTGCCGCCTATGTTTTTCATGTAATCGAAGAGCGCCGGCTCAAATTCCGCCGTGTGCCCGTCGGAATCAATAATCGGATGAGAGAGTTTCGCGCGCACTGCCGCCGACTTGGTCGGATATGTCGTAGCCATGATGTCCCTCCAGAGAAAACAATTTCCAGGATGCCGGGATTTGTCAACCCGCCCAGGCTGGTGTACATCCATGGCAGTATGTCCTCCGCTGTGTCATCGCCTTTCGATAGCGAACGTATCGCACGTGCGTTCGCGCCGCTCCTGCAAGGTGCGATGTTACACGTACATGAAGTTTTGACCGGCAATATCAACACTATCCTCAAGGTGGAGAGCAGTGGACGGCTGTATGGCGTGCGAGTGCGGACAAACGAAACTGTCTATCGTTATGAGCCTGACCTCATCAAAGAAGTGTTTGCCTTATGGTTGCTCCAGCATGGAGGTAAGGCTCCAGATGAGGCGAACGCCGCCGAGGCGTTTGCGCGGATACGAGATGCGCGGCGGGGGATGGTGGCCGAGCGACACGATGCTTTGCCCACCGTGCGCTATTTCGATTGGTCCAGAGAACATCTGCCGCATCCCTACTGCATCTACGACTGGGTCGAGGGCGAACCGTTGTGGAACTGCACCGATGCGCGGTTGTATGCACTGGCGGGGGAAACTTTAGCGCGGATTCATCGCGTGCAGTTCTCGGCTTTTTACGCAGATTTTCTGTCCATCGGCGTCCAGCCAGTCAATTGGCAGGCGCGGTTCCGCGCGGCGCTCCACAAGGAGTTAGCAGACGCCCGACGACGCTTGCCCAGTGTCGTCGCCGCCAGGCTAGAATCAGCGCCAATCCCTACAACAGTTGATTGTGCGCCGCGCCTGGTGCATAACGATTTCGCGCCGGGGAACATTTTGGTGCGAGCTGGGGCAATTGCGGCGGTCATAGATTGGGATAATGCCGTCATCGATGCGCCGCATCTCGACTTTATCAAAATGAAATACTGGACGGCGAAAAATGCAGAGGGAGAACTCTTTCATGAGCCTCGCCTCTTTTCCGCTTTTGTTGACGGCTACGGACAGGAGGGACGGGACATCGTCAACTCGTCTCTCTTTACGCTCTACGAAATACTCTGGCTCTTGCGTGTCTATAATTTTGAGCGTGCAAAAGAAGAACAGAAGCTTGCGCGCGCGCCGGGGTATCCGGCGGCGGCGGTGTATGAACAACTTCTCGCCAAGGCAGTGAATGAGGAATGATTCTATATCTCTGGCGCACTAATATACGGATCAGCGACGCGGAGACTCGGTTATGCATGGTAGGGGCAGGCCCCCGCGCCTGCCCAACCTCTGAGCGACCACAGGGGGTCGCCCCTACGAGGATTTCCGTATCTGGTGTGTTCTGCTGAGAAAAGTCTGACAGTAAAACCGAGGCTATTTATCTGAAATTCGCCCTAATCAGACGAGCGTCTACGCATCCCCAAGCATCACCACTCCGCTCTCCGCCAACTGGCGAATATCGCCATCGGAATAGCCGATCTCCCGCAGAATCTCCGCCGTGTGCTCGCCGTGCAGTGGTGAACGGCGCGTGAGGCGCGCTGGCGTCTCGCTCAATTTGACGGCTGGCCCCAGCACCCGCACGCGACCGCCAACAGGATGCTCCATCTCTTGCGCCAGTCCTCGCGCCTGGACATGCGGGTCGGCAAAGACTTCCGCATAATTCTGAATCGGACCGCAAGGAACGCCGACTTCTTCCAAAACGGCGAGCCAATGCGCACGAGGCTTTGTGGTCGTGACCACCTCGATTTCTTGCGCGAGTTGACGCCTGTGCTGCACGCGGCTGCGGTTTTCTTTGTACTCTGGACGATTGATCAGTTCCGGTCGGCCAATCGCCTGGGCAAAACGCTCCCACGTGCGCTGGTTGGCCGCGCCTAATGTGATGTAGCCATCGGCGCAACGAATCGCTTGATACGGCGCCGACATGCGATGCGCCGAGCCCATAGGCTCGGGAATCTGACCGGTGGAAAAATATTGCGTGGATTCCCACACAGAAAGCGCCACGCCAGCCTCGAATAAAGATGTATCAATGAATTGCCCCTCGCCCGTACGCAGGCAATGAATGTAGGCGGAGAGAATCGCCTGTAGCGCGAGCAGGCCAGCGCCGAGGTCAGTGACCGGTATGCCGCATTTCACCGGCGGCATGCCAACTTCGCCGGTAATGGACATAATGCCAGACATGGCTTGGGCGACTAAGTCGAACCCTCCTCGTTGCGCGTAGGGTCCGGTGGCGCCAAAGCCGGAGATCGACGTGTAAATGAGTCGTGGGTTCACGCTGCACAACGCGGCGTAGTGGAGACCAAAACCCTCCATGACGCCGGGACGGTAGTTTTCAACCAGAATGTCTGCTGTTGCCGCCAGCGTCTTCACGATGTCCTGAGCGCGAGGGTCCTTAAGGTTTAACCCTATGCTCCGCTTATTGCGGTTGACCGCCCAAAAACCCGTGCTTTCTTTTCCCTGGCTGTCACCCATGCGCCGTGTGGCGTCGCCTTCCGGCGGTTCTATTTTGATGACATCGGCACCCTGGTCGCCGAGCAGCATGGTGCAGAAGGGACCAGCCATCACTTGGGTAAAGTCGAGAACACGAACGCCGCTGAGTGCTTGTTTCATGGTTGAGGCTCCTTGTGGCCTGTGATCTTCCTCTGATACGCATACCTGATCAAGAGTGGCGATAACCAGAGGTCGAGAAGTGATCCTACCACAACCAATTCAGAGAGGACTTAGATATCAGCGAGTCGAGATTATCTTCTGAGGCTGCACACGTGCGGTCAACGCTTCCGCAAGAGTCTCCTTTGCCTCTTGCTCGTGATGTTTGGCTACTCTTTGGCTCGCGCTCACTGCGTCTGTTTGCCTATGGGTTGCTCTCCGTTGTGTTAGCGCTCTATCTCGCGGCCATTGGCTTGAATGATCAACAAATCGGCCTCTTGTTGACCTGCACGCTTGTGGGCGATGCGCTTCTCTCTTTGTTTATCTCCCGCTATGCCGATCGCATCGGCAGACGACGGATGTTGCTGCTTGGCGCCGGTCTCATGATTCTGGCGGGCGTAGTCTTCTCCCTCACGAGTCATCCGCTCATCCTGACGATTGTAGCGTTCGTTGGCGTGCTGAGTCCCACGGGCAATGAGGCCGGTCCATTTATTGCCATCGAACAGGCGGCTCTGGCGCATATCATCGATAGTCGTCAACGCACCCGGGTCTTTGCCTGGTACAACCTTGTGGGGTCGCTGGCGACCGCGCTTGGCGCCTTCACCGGCGGCGCCGTGGTGGAGATATTGCGACAATGGAGCATTTCCCTAGCGCAGAGCTACCGTATGCTGTTTGCCATCTATGCGCTGGTGGGCGTCGGGCTTGGGGCGTTATTTCTCATCGTTTCCTCTCGCGTGGAGGTAACGGGGGTCGCCTCTCGCGC
Organism: Candidatus Methylomirabilota bacterium; assembly: GCA_035575235.1. Classification (GTDB taxonomy): domain Bacteria; phylum Desulfobacterota; class Binatia; order Bin18; family Bin18; genus SYOC01. The sequence goes on along the minus strand of DATLYA010000142.1, from coordinate 541 downwards.
CGTCGGCGCTGTTGGACTCCAGAGATCGCGCAGCATTGTGCAACGTTTATCTTCTCTATTCTTTGTCGACTCTTTCGCTGGCGGCCTCGTGGTGCAAAGCCTGCTGGCGTACTGGTTTCATGTGCGCTTCGGCGCGGATGCCGCTGCGCTGGGTCGCTTATTCTTCTGGGTGAATATCGTTGCTGGTCTCTCGGCTTTAGTGGCGGCGCGCCTCGCCGCACGCTTTGGGCTCATCAACACCATGGTCTTTACCCATATTCCGGCAAATATCTTTCTCTTGTTGACTCCATTAATGCCAACCATGCCGTTAGCTATGGCCATGTGCGTGCTGCGCTATAGCGTGGCGCAGATGGACGTGCCTGCCCGGCATTCCTACTTGATGGCGGTGGTGGCGCCGGACGAACGCTCGGCAGCGGCGGGCGTGACGACGTTTGCCCGTACGGCGGGCAGTGCGCTAGCGCCCTCTATTACTGGCGCGCTTTTTAACGCCTCATTCTTGAATGCGCCGTTCTTCATCGCCGGCAGCCTGAAGATCGCCTAT
>DATLYA010000141.1:0-11614 GCA_035575235.1 Candidatus Methylomirabilota bacterium | reverse complement strand
TTTGCTGGATCTGCCAAACAAAGAACAAAAACAAGACTGGTACCTCGCGCTGAATCCCTATGGGAAAGTGCCTGTGCTGGTGGAAGAGGGCGCGTGGGTATACGAGTCCGCGCTGTGCAACGAGTACCTGGAAGAGAAATACCCCCACCCCACACTCGCGCCGCAAGACGCGGGGGAACGGGCGCAGATGCGGCTTTGGGTGGAATGGTGTAACAGTCAGTTTGTTCCGCCGGTGATTAGTTTGGTGTATGAACACCGCAAATCCGCCGCAGAACGCAGTCAGGACAAGATTGCTCAAGCGAAAGAGAAGCTGAACGCGTTGTTATCGAAGCTGGAGACGCAACTGCAAGCCCGTGATTATTTGCTGGGCATGTACACAATCGCAGATATCGCCTTTACGCCGTTCCTGGCGCTGGGTGAACGCGTGGGCGTAGATTTCAGCGCTTTTCCCCACGTGGCCCAGTGGACCGCGCGACTGAAGACCCGCGAGAGTTTTGAGGAAGTAAAGATCGGACTTGGGGCATAGCGGCCACGAAGCAGAAAAGTCTGAGCGCGGTAGGCAGAGGCGGGTTGCAACTCGCCTCTGTTTTGGGGGAACTTTTCTCCACCCACAGGGAAAAGGCTGGCTTCATCCGGCCGCCTATGTTATCGATCGCCAGGGTGGCGTCCGTTGGAAATTGATCGAGGTAAATCATAAGATTCGTCCTGCGAACGCAGCAATTCTTGAGGCCTTAAAGGCGATGCCGTGAAACGCACCATTGTTCTTGTTCTTGTAAGCGGCGTCGTGAACCTTGCGCTCTCCTTATTTCAGTTGAGAGTCGCCTGGGCCCAGCCGGCTCGAATTTACCTTGACTCTGCGCTTCTCGCGATAGGGGGGCGTGAGGCGCTGCTGGCGCTCAAGAGCCAGCGTATTGTCTCGCACGGAGAAAACTTCGAGCCCGAGCAAACTGTCCGTCCGGGAGCGGAGCCGCGCAAGGTCTCAACCTTCTCGTGCACGCTCGTGCGTGATCTGACAGCGGGCCGATTGCGTTACGAGTGGCGGCGAGAGACGCTCTATCCGTTGCCCGTTACGTGGCGTTACGTCGAGATCATTAACGGCGATCACGGCGCTATTATCGGCGCCGATGGCGCTCGCAGCCCAGCCCAGCGTCCAGCGTCCGCCGCACGCATGGCGATGCGGAGAAAAGAAGTCAGTCGCGCTCCGGTGTCGGTGCTGCTCAACGCGCTCGTCCGCTCACAATCTCTCCTGCGGCTCGCCGATCAAATGATCCGCGGTCGTCTCAACTACGTAATCTCCTTTGATGATGGCGGGCTCCTGGTCATTGCCGCGATCGATGATCAAACACGCTTGCTCACGAAGGTTGAGTTTCTTGAAGATGATCCCTTGTACGGCGATGTGCAGAACGAGCTATTCTTTAACGACTGGCGTCAGGTAGGCGCTTTCAAATTGCCCTTTGAACTCACGTATCGAGTAAACGGGCAGATTGTCATGGTGGAACACATTGATTCGATTGAGAACAACGTTGATCTGAACGGTGTGGATTTCACTGTGCCCGAGGAGTTAGCGCAGGTCGATACGAGCGACGACCGCCGGGGCCGGTATAGTTCGCATTGGCTGTGGCGTCGGATCGCCCTGGCAAGCCCAGTGGATGAGGAGCAAACGCGAGTCGACCTGACCGAAGTCGCAAAAGGCGTCTTCCATGTCACTGGCGGCACGCATCATAGTTTAGCCATCGAAATGGCGGATCATCTCATCGTGGTGGATACGCCGCTCTACGAAGAACGATCACAGGCAGTGTTGACTGCGCTGGCGAAAAAGTTTCCTGGGAAACCTGTGCGATTTGTAGTGAGTACGCATTTCCATAACGACCACTCCGGCGGAGTCCGCGCCTATATCGCAGCGGGAGCAACGGTTGTGGCCGGGAAAGTCAACGAAGATTTTTTCATCCGTGTGGCGAATGCGCCGCACACGCGAGTTCCTGATAGCTTACAAAAGAATCCCAAACCCCTCGTTTTGGAGACTGTCGAGACCGAGAAAAAAGTGCTTACCGACGGCGACCGTGTCGTCGAAGTGTACCCGGCGCCAAATTCCCATGTCGAAGGCATGCTGATCGTGTATCTGCCAAAAGAGCAGCTGCTCTTTGTGACGGATCTGTTTTCTCCCGGCGCTCCGCGCCAGCCGCCAGTATGGCCACAGGAACTCTTGGGCGACATCCAGCAGCTTGGACTGCAAGTTGAACGGATTGTTGCCGGACACGGCAATAAAATCGCCACGCTCGATGAACTCCGTCAAGCTGCGGCTTCTCCTACTCAATCTCAATGAGCTTGTCTGTTCCACCGCAATCTGAAGATCAGCGTTGGATGATGGAGGCGTTGCGCGAAGCAGCTCAGGCTGAAGCCGAAGGCGAGGCTCCGGTTGGCGCTGTCATTGTGACGAACGGTCGTATCATTGGCCGCGGCCATAACGCGCCGATTACATTGACTGACCCCACTGCGCACGCGGAGATTCAGGCCTTGCGGGCGGCGGCGCATTCTTCAGGAAATTATCGCCTTGTGGATGCGACAGTGTACGTGACGGTTGAGCCCTGCGTGATGTGTATGGGAGCGCTTCTGCATGCGCGCGTCCGCCGAGTGGTGTTCGGCTGTTATGACGCCAAGTTTGGCGCGGCAGGCTCGTTGTATGATTTGTCCTGCGATGCGCGCTTCAATCATCAGATTATTGTCACGGCAGGTGTTGCCGAGGAGGAATGCCGGGAGCTACTGCAGCGCTTTTTTCAAAAAAAGCGACTGGCGGGGAAAAAAGCAAAACTGGAGAAGCGGAAAGTCGAAACATCGGAGAGATAGAGAAGGGCAAAAGAAAGAAGAGCGCCTCGTGTTCCTCTTCACCGTTGCTTCCAGTCGCTCTGACGCAATTATTCCTGCTATCCCTCTACTGGCTCAATGCTCTGCACAAAGAGTAATCGGCCGTTGCGGGAGTATTCACCCGTGATAGCAAGCCGATCCGTCGGTGCGGCGCGCGTAATCTGTGCAAGCACTTCCTGAGGACCGCGGAGATAAAAACTAGTGGTGTAAGGTTTGACCTCCGCGAGAATGTCGCTTGGCGTGCGTAGTGGTCCTGCCAGCAGCTTCGTGTCGACCACCAAAAATTTATAGCGGTTTTCGTGCCCCGGAATCGCCAGGGTGACGACAGGCCGATTTTCCTTCTCGGTGATTGGAGGATTGACATAGCCGGTCATTTGCAGCATCGGCCTCAGCGGAGGGCCAAATTCTTGTGGAGGCCGATGCTGAGCAAAAGCTAAAGAGAAAGAGAAGCCTGCAACTGTAAGAAGCACGCCGATAAGACTGCGACGCAGGAAGCAGGGGGACATAAGATCTCCTCCATATGAACAATAGGTGTAACTGACAATGGCAATATGCTAAATCTGTTCCTACAGTAGAAGCAATCCGGTATTTACCCACTCTGTAGAAATAGCCTATAGTAAACTCTCGAGGAGAGGTGGCAGAGTTCGGCTGATTGCGCACGACTCGAAATCGTGTATACCTTCGGGTATCGGGGGTTCAAATCCCCCCCTCTCCGCTGCCACACTTGTTGCACCAGCTGGGAACAGTTCCGCAGTCCCAGGGGTTTATAGAGTAAAAACGGCTGCAATGGTCTCACCATCATTAAGAAAGTAACGCGTCCTATGGATATTGGTCTCGGTATCGCTCTTCTTGCGGGCTTTCTCTCTTTTGCTTCTCCATGCGTGTTGCCGATCGTACCAGGCTATCTAACCTTCATCACTGGCATGAGCTTTGACGAACTCACCGGCCAACAGAGGCGTTCGCAACTGATCACTAGTGCGCTCCTCAAAAGCCTGCCGTTTGTGTTGGGGTTTTCACTCGTGTTTATTGCGCTTGGCGCCTCTGCCTCCGCCGTCGGCGCGGTGTTGCGTGCAAACTTGGGGGTCATGAAGACTATTGCTGGGGTCGGCATTATCGTGCTTGGTTTGCATTTAGCGGGTCTTCTGCGCATCCCTGCCTTGTTGCAGGAGAAACGTTTCAATGGAGAACCGGCAGCGCCGGGGGTTGGGCGGGCGTTTATCGCGGGCATTCTGTTCGCCTTTGGCTGGACGCCATGTGTCGGGCCGATTCTCGCAGGGATCTTGGCGTTGGCGGCGACGGCGGAAACTCTGCATCGCGGTGTTTTGCTTCTGGCGGCCTATTCCTTAGGGCTTGGCGTTCCATTTATTTTATCTGCCGCGTTTCTGAATGGCTTCTTGTCATTGTTCAAGGGGGTAAAGGGCTATCTGCGTCAAGTGGAAGTCGCCAGTGGACTCTTATTAGTATTGATTGGCGCGCTGATCTTTACCGATAAGCTTTCGCTTATCTCTTCACGCTTGACCTTTTTGAATCCCGAAGAGTTGCTCATTAGCGAAGCGCCCTCGTCGTCCGTGCAGCCGGCGCCCGCTGAGGCCAACGCGGCGCCTGGCAGTCCCTATGGCGATTATGATTTCACGCTGACCTCAATTGACGGCGAGCCGCTGAAGCTGTCGGATTATCAAGGCAAGGTTGTGCTGGTGAATTTCTGGGCGACGTGGTGCGGTCCCTGCGTCGTCGAAACGCCTTCACTTGTCCGTATATATAATAAGTACAAAAGTAAAGGATTTGCAGTCATCGGCGTGGCGCTGCAAAGCGAAGAGGATGGCGTAAAAGAATTCATCAAACGCTACCGGGTGCCCTATGCTGTTGGTCGAGACACCACAAGTGAGATTGGCCTGCGCTATCAAGTGTTCGCTCTTCCCAGCAGCTTTCTGTTTTCCCCTGAAGGAAAGGTGAAGCGTGCGTTTACCGGCTTTGTCGCCGAGGAGACGCTCGAGCGGGAATTGCAGAAGATGTTAGGGCCAGCCGATGTGCAACCGCAACAGCCGTCACGGCCGGAAGGCGTTTCGCTTGAAAAAGGAGCTATCGATCTTGAGCGTATTCCGCATCACTATCAGTGCTCCCTGCCGCAAACATGGCTGAGCGTGCTTCCGGATGCTGGAAGTCAAAGTTGCGGCTGATCGCGCGAGAGCATTTTCTTTTTCAGGATGGTAATAGCGGGGCGAGGCGACCACGCCCCACAGAATAAGGAGAAAATCGTGTCGCTCACAGGCGGTTTTCGTCACGCCGTGGCGGAAAATTCAAGCGACTCGTTTACGGTGCGGGTGCGGGCCGGCGACCTCGCCTGGACGCTCGACGAACCGCAAACCGTGGGTGGTGCAGGCGCCGCGCCTGATCCGGTTACTTCTTTTCTAGGGGCTTTGTGCGGCTGTTTGTTGCTCTCTCTGCAAATTACCGCCCGCGCGCGGCAAATTCCTCTTACTCGCGCCACGGCGTCCGCCAAGGCCAACGAGAAAGGTTTTGTCAAAACTATCGATGTTGAATTGACTGTGTACAGTGATGCGCCCGAGGAGAAGATCCGCACGGTTGTTGAGCGAGCCGAGAAGGGCTGTTACATCAGGGCGCTGCTTAAAGATACTATTGAGTGCCGGCTGAATGTGACGATCACACCCTCGGCGTAGGGTAAGATCTGGAATAGAGAAATCCTTCATGAAACTCTACGTATTCCAAATTGCTCCCAATCCCACCAGAGTGCGCCTCTACTTGGCCGAGAAAGCCGCAGGAGGAGCTGTGATTGACCTTCAGCAAGTTACGGTGAACCTTCCGCAGGGAGAGCAGCGGCAGCCAGAGCATCTAGCGCGGAATCCTTTTGGCAAGTTGCCTGTACTTGAGCTTGATGACGGTTCGTATTTGATCGAGTCGCTCGCCATTATTGAATATCTGGAAGAGTGCTATCCCGAACCGCCATTAATCGGACGCACGGCCTTGGAGCGGGCGCGGGTGCGCGAACTTGAGCGGATTGCGGAACTGGGTGTGTTGCTGCCGATCGGACGTATCATCCACGCCACGAATTCTCCCCTTGGGCTGCCGCCGAATCCGCCAGTAGCAGAACATTTTCGTAAGGTGCTTCCCGAAGCGTTACGCGTGTTGGACACGCGCTTATCCGATGGGCGGCCTTTTGTCGCCGGCGATCGGCCAAGTATCGCCGATGGCACGCTGGCGGCGGCCTTGCAGTTCGCGCGGTTTGGTAAGGTCGAGATTGATCCCGCCTATCAGCACGTCGCGCAGTGGGATGCCCGGTATCGCGAACGGCCAGCCGCCAAGTCCGTACTCAGTATGTAGCGTCTTTCTATTCGGCCGGCGTTCCGTGAGTAATTACGCGAAAAGCGGCTTGACTGCCCCGCTTCCTCTGCCTACGATCGCTGCTCATTCCAGACGCGAACGAAGCCATGCAAAAACTGATCGAGATAAAGAACGCCACGGTCTATCGTGGGCCACATCGTGTGTTCAACAATTTTTCACTTACGCTTGAGCAGGGAGTCAACACTGCGATTCTGGGACCAAACGGAGCGGGCAAATCTACACTGCTAAAACTGCTCTCGCGCGAACTCTACCCCGTGGAGCGGGAAGATAGTTACGTGCGGATCTTTGGCCAAGAGCGCTGGGATGTCTGGGAGCTGCGCGCGCATTTCGGCATTGTCTCGCACGATCTGCAACAGCAGTACGTGAGTAACGCCCGTGGACTCAATGTAATTTTGTCTGGCTACTATTCTAGTATCGACACCGCGTGGCATCAGCAGTTTAGCGATGAAGACAAAGCCCGAGCACACCAAGTTATGGAGATGCTGGGAGTGCTTGACCTCAAACACCGTATGTTCGGCGAGATGTCCACCGGAGAGCAACGCCGTTTTTTGCTGGGCCGCGCATTGATCAATAATCCCGAGACGCTCATTCTCGACGAGCCCACGAGCGGCCTCGATCTCAAGGCGTGCTTTCAGTATTTGGAGATCATCCGCCGCCTGATGCAAGACGGAAAAACTATCATTCTCGTCACTCACCACATTCATGAAATCCCCCCGGAGATCTCTCGTGTGGTGCTGCTCAAAAATGGTGCGGTCGTCGCCGACGGCTGTAAGGCAGAAATGTTTGCCGAGCAACCGCTCAGCGCCTTGTTTGACACGCCGATTACTCTCGTGCAGGCCAATGGGTTTTATCAGGCGATGCCGGGTGCGATCTGATAGAGATCATAAGAACCCCTCCTTTCTGTCTCTGTCTTAATGCTCTGTCTCTTGTCTGTCTCTGTCTTAATGCTCTGTCTCTTGGCTTTCCTTGACAAATAAGAGGCGACAAGGCTACGCTGCCGCGCAGAAGATTTTGAGCGCACGATGAAAAAGGAGGGGTAGGGGCGCATCGTGGCTCATACGAGGGAAGACATGCGAAAACCTATCATTCTGGTTGGAGGAACGGCGGGAACGGGAAAAAGTACGTTGGCGAGAGAGTTAAGCTCACACTTAGGGATCGACCATCGCTTGGGAACCGGGTTCATCCGTGAAGTATTGCGCAGCGAGACTTCTCCGGCGAAAGATCCGGATCTTTTTACGTTCACCTTTCGTTCAGAGAATCCCATCAAGACCCTTATGGCCCAAGCACGGCGGCTGCGGCCGGCGATACAATCGTGCATTCAACGAGCACAGAATGAAGGGACTTCATTGATTATCGAAGGAACGCATTTAGTTCCTGAGCTGTACGATGAGATGGGGGCCGATTTGTACTTTATTCTTTCCGCTCCCGCGCTTGATGAACATCTGCGGCGACTACAGGGTCCAAGTCACCTGAAACGAACCATTACTGCTGATGATTTCAAACATGCAGTGATGATCAATGAATACTTCCGGGCCCAGGCGCAGAAATTTCATCTTCCCTTTCTGCTCTACGAAGACAATTTGGCCAGCTTCGCGCACCTTGCGGCTGAGCGGCCATTCATTTCCGGGTGACCTCGCGAAGGAGGACGCTGATGAAAACGCATACTGTCGCTGGCGGAGGCGGCGTCAAATTACGTGTTGCCGAAGCCGGCAATCCAAACGGGAAATCGCTACTGTTTATCCATGGGTTTGCGCAGAGCCGTCTGTGTTGGAACAAGCAGATGCACTCAGACCTGGAGAAGGACTTCCGTCTGGTTGCCATGGACCTGCGTGGTCACGGCGCGTCTGAGAAGCCAAAGGAAGCATATAGCGATTCACGGCTGTGGGCGGATGACGTCAACGCAGTGATCGTGACACTCGGGTTGCAAAAACCTATCCTTAATGGTTGGTCCTATGGCGGCGTGGTGATCTGTGACTATCTCCGTTTTTACGGCGAAGAAAACGTGAGCGGGGTGCATTTTGTCGGCGCGGTCGCCATGCTGGGCGAAAAGCTTTTTCCTTTCCTCGGTAAAGAATTTTTTACTCTCCGGGACGGCATCATTTCCACAAACGTTGAGGAGAGCGTGGCGGCGACGCAGCGCTTTGTGCGCCTGTGCGTGTACGAGGAGCCGACGCCGGAAGACCACTATTTTTTTCTCGGCTTCAATATGATTGTTCCGCCCTATGTCCGTATCGCGTTGCTCAACCGTAATCTCCACAACGACGATCTCCTGCCTGCCCTGAAAAAACCCGTGCTCATTACCCACGGAGAAAACGACGATATTGTGGGCATCGACATCGCCAGGTACAACGCTGAGAAGATCAAGCATGCACAAACTTCATATTACCCGAGGATAGGCCACGCTCCGTTTTGGGAAGATGCCGAGCGATTTAATCGGGAACTCCAAGCATTTGCCTTGACCACTTGACCGGAGGAACTGTATGACACGAGCCCTTATTTTGCAGCACGTCGCGTGTGAGGGGCCGGGACTGATTGGCGAAGTGCTGCGCGAGCAAGGAGCGGCGACAGACATCGTTCGTATTGATGAGAACGCGTCAGTCCCTCGGGAGCTTGGAGACGCAAGCGGGCTTGTCGTGATGGGCGGCCCGATGGGCGTGTACGAGGAAAAGCAGTATCCGCATTTGCGCGAGGAGATACGGCTGATTGAATCTGCTCTTCGTCAGAACCGTCCTGTGCTAGGGATTTGTCTGGGGAGTCAATTATTAGCCGCGACGCTGGGCGCACGAGTATATCCGGGGCAACACAAAGAAATCGGTTGGTACGAGGTCGAATTATGCGAGGACGCAGCGCAGGATTCGTTATGGAGTGGTCAGCCGCGCACCTTTACCCCCTTGCATTGGCACGGGGATGTCTTTGAACTTCCGAACGGCGCCGTGAGTCTTGCCTCTTCCGCCCTGACGCGCCATCAAGCCTTTCGTTACAGCGACCGCGTCTACGGTTTTCTCTTTCATCTCGAGATCATGCCGCCGCAGTTACAAGGGATGGTGCAGACATTTCAGGATGAGCTGGCTAAGGCAAAAATTTCTCCCGAGAGTATTGTACGGAATGCAGAAGAACGCTGCCGCCAGGCAGAGAAAATTGGGCGGCAGGTGTTTGGCCGGTTTGCCGCACTCGTTTGTGAATGCGGATGATTACGGTGAGAAGGGCGCGCCGCGCCCCTACGCGATCACAGCAGCGGCTTTACCTCGGCAAGAAACTCGATCACCGCCTTGCTGAACAGATCATTGCGATCGCCGGCGACCATGTGTCCCGCCTCTGCGACGTCAACATATTTCGCATGCGGCACGCAGTCGAGAAACTCTTTGGTCGTTGCATCGCTGACCACGTCGCTAATTTTCCCGCGCACTAACATCGTCGGTACTTTGAGCGACCGGGCGGCAGCGAGCAGACGCTCTGGATCGCGTCGCCGTCGTCTTGGGTTGATCATATTAGGATCCCAATGCCAGCGATAGCGGCCGTCTGATCCCAGGCGGAGATTTTTTGCCAAACCGCGGAGATCCGTCGGGCGCGGACGATGGGGAATATACGAGGCGATGTGATCAGCACACTCTTCAAGACTGGCAAAGCCATTGGGATAGGCAGTCATGAACGCAAGAATGCGATCAACGCCCTCTTGTTCCACTCTCGGTGTGATGTCTACAAGCACAACCGCCGTACTTACGGATTGCGGCGCTTCGCCCTCCGCAAGCAGCGAGGTCATCCCGCCAAGCGAAGCGCCGACGAGCACAGGTTTTTGCCGAAAGTTTTCGAGCACCTTGTGGAGATCCGCGACGTAAGTGTCGATCATGTAGTCACCTTGAGGACACCACTCGCTATCCCCGTGTCCGCGCATATCAAGCGCGATAGCACGCCAGCCTTGTTGAGCCAGCGCTTTTGCTGTGCCGCCCCAGGCGTGCCGTGTTTGTCCTCCGCCGTGTAATAACAGCACTGGCGGGGCGTCTGGCGCGCCCCAGGCGTCACCAACTAAACGCAATCCTGTACTGCCTGTATAGGTTACCGGTTGCGGTAAGAGCATAGTCTCTTCCGTTGCCATTCGCTAACTCCTTTCCAAAGATACGTGCCATGGTCACCCAGTGTAGCAAGAGAAAAGGGGAGCTGTAAACGGAAACAGCCTCAGAATAGGAGAAAGGGCAAAAGACTGTGCGCCGCCCGCTTGACTCTTGCGGCGCTTGAGCGGCGACTTAAATCAAAAACGATAAATTCGGCAGCGGCTCGGCGGCGTTGACTAAGACGACTTTCTTCTGACTCATTTTCAGTTCATCACCAACCCAGCGGAGCGTATGCGTTGTTCGACCGGCCCAGATATGGGTCTCATGCTTGGCTTGAATGGATAACTCAACCAGAATGAAGTTTGCGCCGACAATCAACTCGCCTTTGTCATTCTTTTCAACCTCGATATTCGAGATCAATCGCCGCATCGGCGAGGCAGGCTCCTGACTGTAGCGATGACCGCTTTGCAACAGTTTGATGCGCGTGGCGATGCGGTTGCGATTATCGTAGATGTGTGAGATCTGCTTGGTGGGATCAACATTCGGATCCGTCGTTGCAGGAACCCAATAAATCGCGTCATCCGTCCATAACGCTTCCCACTCGGCGTACCGCGCTTCATCCGCGAGACGCGCCTCTTTATAAAGAAAGGCTTCAACGGCTTTATATTCGGCGTCGGATATTTTCATCTTCTCTCGCTGCTCTCTATGTCCCTGCGTCTTGCGTCTTGCGTGTTACGTGAACGTTGAGCCGCTGGGCTGGACACGCTCCGTACACGCCACGCACCACGTCTCACGCCGCCATCACCTTCCGGTAATGCAACCAAAACGCGCGGTTCGTTGTTTCATCAGTAACGTGCGCCACCCGCCGCCCTTCAGCGTCCACGTACTCGCGGTGTAAGCCGCGGCTGATCTCCAACCATTCTGCATTACGGGTCATTAATCCCACCTGGTTGCGGCTGGCGATGGTGACGTCTTCAGGCAGGAGAAACGACCCCGGACCCATCGCCGCTTCGCTCTGCCGCAGCAGCCGCTTGTTAAATTCCGGCACGCCTTTGAGAAACATGGGCGTATGCCACTGGACGCATTCCTCAACACTGATCGGCTGCATAATGGCGATATTCATTTCGCCGAGAAAGAGGTTGGGAAAGATCAGCGCATGCGGCGGGCCGTCAAAAATACGTTTTTGCGTTGTGTCTTTGCCATATTTGTTCTCCATGGCCTCAAGGTAACGCGCGGCCATGCCTTCCGAGACGCCGCCAAACCACTCAAATGGCTGCTGGTAGCCTGGAGCCCAATCAATTTCCGTGTGTCCATTGCCCCAATCACGCAGCACAGCTTTGATG
>DATLYA010000140.1:0-12307 GCA_035575235.1 Candidatus Methylomirabilota bacterium | reverse complement strand
GTCATGAATGGTGATCGGCGCGACGAGCGTCGTATCAGACCCGACCTGCACCCGGTCGCCGATTTTTGTCTTGTATTTGCGAAAGCCATCGTAGTTGCAGGTGATCGTGCCCGCGCCGATGTTGGAGTCCCGGCCAATCTCAGTGTCGCCGATGTAGGCCAGGTGTTTTGCCTTCGAGTGCTCTCCGATCACTGATTTCTTCACTTCGACAAAATTGCCAATTTCCGCTCGCGGGGCCAGCACCGTCCCGCCGCGCAGGTGTGCGAATGGACCAACCTCGGCGCGATCGCCTATGTCGCTTTCGTTCATGACCACCGAGAACCGGATATGGACCTCATTGCCGATCCGACTATCAACGATGTAGGCGCTGCCGTCGATACGGCAGCGTGCACCGATGCGTGTTTTTCCTCTGAGTTGGGTGTTGGGGCCAATAATGGTGTCCTGCCCAATCGTGACTTCTTCATCAATGTAGACTGTGTCCGGGTCTTCAAGCGTAACGCCTGCAGCCATCCACTGGCGGCGAAGCTGCGCTTGCCGGGATTGTTCCATCATGGCGAGATCCTCTCGAGAATTGACGCCGCTTACCTCGCTTGGGTCTTGAGCGAGGGCGGCAAAAGTCGGCAGCCCTGCGGTCACGGCCTGCGCGACGATATCAGTTAAATAATACTCACCCTGCGCGTTGAGCGGTTGTAACCGTTCAAGAGCAGGAAACAGAAAGTGAGAGTGAACACAATAAATGCCGGTATTGATTTCTCGCACGGCGCGTTCGGCATCTGTCGCATCGCGCATTTCAACAATCTTGAGAATGTTGCCGTCAGCGGTGCGAATGACGCGGCCATATTGCGCCGGGTCGTGGAGGCGGACAGTGAGCACCGAGAGTGTCGCGCGTCGCTCTTTGTGCTGCCGCACGAATTGCGCGAGCGTTCTGGTGGTCAGCAGCGGCGTGTCGCCGCAGACGATCAAGATATCGCCAGAAAAACCACTGAAGTGCGGTTGGGCGGCGCGGACGGCGTCGCCGGTGCCCCGTTGCTCGCGTTGCAACGCGAAGACAACGCCCGCTTGTCCACACTGGCGTTGTACTTCATCGGCCTGATGGCCGACGACAACGACAAGGGTATGCGGATGCAAGGGTTGCGTGGCGTTGATCACACGTGTCAACAAAGGTTGACCGGCCAGACAGTGCAGCACCTTGGCTCGCGTCGAGCGCATGCGTTTGCCGAGTCCGGCTGCGAGAATCACTACACCAAGGTCTTCCATAGCTCTTATTGTAGCGAGCTCGGGGAGAGAAGAAAAAGAGGCCGGGCAGATTGATTCATCGGGTCATTGAGCCATTGGATCATTGAGAAGAATTGAGCCATTGAGTCATCGGGTCATCGAGGCAATGAATACTATTACCACTTACTGGGGGAGTCTCTTATCAAGCACTCAATGACTCAATCACTCAATCGCTTCAGGCCCGCAAACCAGGGGAGTACAAGAGTTTCATTGATCGAGTATGTATACGCGTGACCCCAGTCCGGTAGTTCCTTATACGTGACGGTGAATCCTGAGTCTTTCAGCAGCGCATACGTTCTTTGCGCCATGGCGACGGGAAAAATAAAATCTTTCGCGCCATGCACCATAAAAACCGGTAGCGTTTTGCTTTGTTCCAAGTCGAACAGGGCAATGAACTCGCCCGCCGCGGCGATCGGGGCGATGCCGGCAAATAATTTGGGGCAACTCAGTCCCATAGCAAAGCTGAAGGTGCCCCCATCAGAAAGCCCAGTTACGAAAAGGCGGCTGGTATCAATGGCGTATTCATCGAGCAATTCTTCCACCATAGAAAGAATAGAGCGAATGTCCACGCCTGGTTGCGTGAGTGACCATGTTTGACCAAGTGACTTCGGTGAAAGGATTATGTATCCCTTGCTCTTGGCTGGTCTAAGCCAGGTGAGCAAATAATCATCCCCCCGGCCATGTCCGCCATGCAGCGCGATAATCAGAGGCCAACGCTGACTCGGATCGTAATTTTCTGGGACGTACAGCGAATATTCACCGTGGTCGTTCGTAGCCGGACGATGCATGACGCCAGTACTTACAGTCACGCCAGCGGCTGGCGTTTCCAACGCCGCTAACCGCGGGAGATCTTCTGGCAGGACCCAGTATTGCTGGAGCGTCGGCAACTGTCGCCGTAACTCGTACAATTGATACTTCCCCTGTGAAAACGCCCGGCGGCTCTGAAAATAGGCGGTGAGAAAATTGAACTCTGACCCGGTTAAAAACGACGTGTACGCATCCTTGAGATGCTCAAGCGCTTCTCGCCATTGCTGATGAAAGGTTTGCTGCTCTGCTGGAGGGGACAGTTCATCCAAGGCGGCAGTGAGTGGAGGAAAAAGATCGCCCACCGCGTCGTACAGCTCCTGCTTATGCTGGGTAATTTTTCCCAGATGGAGGTTTTCCTGCAAAGACTCAAAAGCGCGCAGGAACGGAAGGAGTTGGGCCTCTTGCTGGCTGATGGTCTGGCGATAGTGTTCTATTGAAGTGGGCATGATGTTCCTCCTGGCGCGTCTGCAAAGCTACAACCCCCCTCTCATAGTTGCAAGGGGCAACGCTCTATGCCAAGGTGCTGCCCTATGAGACCCGAGGCGGATACGGCGGCGACTTCGTTCTTACGAGCCTTGCCGTCGGTGGAAAAATTGCTAAGTGTTCCAACGCTTGCTCTGCTGCTGCAGCGCTATCGCCGGGCGTATCTTGTTGATGCTATCCGCACTGTGCTGACTCAGGTGCGGCAGGCGATTGCAGATGGGACAATCACCACGCCTCCGACTGAGGAGATGCTCGTTCGCCGTGTGGAAGCGTATATTGCCAGGGACACTCGTTCCCCGTTGCGTACGGTCGTGAACGCGACCGGCACTGTGCTGCACACGAATCTGGGACGAGCGCTTTTGGCCAAGGCGGCGATTGATGAAGTCGTGCGCGTCGCGTCCTCACCGGTCACGTTAGAGTATGACTTACATGCAGGAGAGCGAGGCGACCGCGACCGGATCGTCGAAGAAGATCTGCTGGCGCTTACCGGTGCGGAAGCGGCGACTGTAGTCAATAACAACGCCGCCGCTGTGCTCATTGCCTTGAACACGGTCGCGGAAGGCAAGGAGGGCGTGGTTTCACGTGGCGAACTCATCGAGATTGGCGGCTCCTTCCGTATTCCAGATGTGATGCGCAAAAGCGGCGTCCTGCTGCGCGAAGTCGGCACGACCAATCGCACCCATCTGTCCGATTATGCGGAAGCGATCTCGCCGCAGACCGGCGTGCTGCTCAAAGTGCATCCGAGCAACTATCGTATAGTCGGCTTTACGAGCAGCGTGACTTTGAAAGAGCTGGTCTCGCTCGGACGCGAACATGGCGTGCCAGTGATGGAAGATCTCGGCGCCGGCGCGTTGATCGATCTCTCGGTGTACGGGTTGCCGAAAGAACCTGTGGTCGCCGAGCGCATCGCTGCTGGAGCGGATATCGTCACTTTTAGTGCTGATAAATTGCTCGGGGGGCCACAAGCGGGCATCATTGTCGGCAGGAAAGAGTGGATTGCGCGCATCAAGAAGAATCCGCTCAAACGAGTCTTACGGCCAGATAAATTGACGCTGGCCGCATTAAGCGGCACGCTGCGGCTATATCGTCAGTCCCCAGATCTCGTGACGGAACTGCCAACCTTACGATGGCTGACGCGGCCATTGGCGGAGATGGAAGCCATTGCGGCGGCGGCGATGCCTCTGCTGCAGGCCTGTCTCGGAAATGAGTTCACGCTCACGCTTGAGCGCACAGCCGCGCAGATTGGCAGTGGCGCACTGCCCGAGGAGAATGTTGCAAGTCGAGCGATTATGATTCGTCATCCCCAACTTTCAGGAGAAAAAATCGCGGCGCGCTTTCGCGCCGCTGATCCGCCGATTTTGGGGCGCGTTCATGACAACGCCTTTCTCCTGGATCTGCGAGGAATTTTCGCGGCGGAAGAGATTGTCCCCAAATAAGCCTGAGCGGTTTGGTGAGAGGTCCCTCTCCCAAAGGGGGAAGAACAGGGTGAGGGTTCAGTACAGGAAAGAATAGAAAAGGGGCTGGCGGAGAAGGGATGGAGTCGAACCATCCGCGCAGCCTTACGCCGCGCAACTCGGTTTTGAAGACCGGTGGGGCCACCGGGCCCCATCCTTCTCCATAGAGTGAAATCAAGCACTTAGCACGCCGGCCGGAGGCAGTCCAGGTCCGTGTAACACCAGTGTTACACGGGATGTGTTCGCTGCCCCTTCAACTACCGCCCGCAACGTCTCAAGAGACGGCTTGTTGTAGCGAGCGAAGACCTTATCCGTCCGGTGTCCAGTGATCGCTTTGACGTAATCTCGATCCCATCCCTCTGCGACCTTTCTGGTAGCGAACGAGCGCCGCAGGTCATGGAAGTGTACGTCCTTTAAGCTTGCCCGCTCTACCGCACTCTCAAAGCCTTTCTGGATATGCTTCATCGGCTTTCTTGTTACACCTAGAAAGACGTGCTGGTGAATATCGGCCACCTTGCCCTGAGCCTGACGCAACGAGAGGAGAGTCCCTCGGAGGGTCTGACTGATAGGGACTTGTCGCCGTCTTTTCGTCTTCGTGTCCTGGCTTTCCAGGATGATGAGGTCGTCTTTAAGGTTCACCCGATGCCAGGTCAAGGAAAGGATCTCGCCGCGGCGCATGCCGGTTTCCCAAGCGCAAAGCAGGACGGGCTTGAGGTGAGGGGCTGCATGCTCGTACATCGCGGTAAACTCTTCGTCGGTAAGCACCTGGTCCCTTTCATTGTCTTCCTGGAAGAGGTCCACCGCGGGGAGTTTCTCTATCAATCCTTCCTTCCACGCCATACGGAGAATATGACGAAGGAGGGCAAGTTTACGGTTGCAGGTTGCCGGGCTCAAGAGCCGGTCGGCATCTTGCCTGACAGGTATCTGCCTCAGCTTGAGCGCAAATACCTTAATCTTAGCGTAAGTGATCTCTTCTAAGGGCAAAGAACCAAACTCTGCCCGAAGCACCTTCAGCATGAAGATGTCATCCCGGGGGGTGCGTTTTTCTGCGGCCAGTTCCAGATAGCGGTCTGCCCATCGATTGAAGGTCAATCGCTCTACCTTTCCTTTGTCGAAGTCTACCCGTCGCTCGTTTTCTCCTAAGAGTCCGTCCGAGAAGTTGACAAAGGATTACAGAGTTTGCGGACCATCAGACGAATGGCGGCCAGGTGGACAAAGGCCAAGGCATATCGTAAGCGATTCTCGAAATCCTTGGCCAAACGCCGACACCGATTCAGCCACGCCAGCGTGCGTTCCACAATCCACCGCTTGGGCAGCACCACAAAGCCTTGGGAGTGCTCCTGGCGGGTGACGATTTCAAGCTGGAGCTGAGGCCGGAGGATAGCCAGGGCTTGCCGCAACTGCGGCCCTTGATAGGCCCCATCTCCGAACACCTTCGTCAACAGGGGCAAGCGCTCCCCGAGAGCAGCGAACAGCAACTGGCCCCCGTCGCGATCTTGCACGTTGGCGGGCGTCACCAGGGCATAGAGCACGAGCCCCAGCGTATCCACTAAGACGTGGCGCTTTTTCCCCTGGACCTGTTTGCCCGCATCATAGCCCGACGGGTCCACGCCGCGCCCCCTTTTTCCGCGCTCTTCACACTCTGACTGCCGCTGATCCCTGCCGTCGGACTCAGGCTGCGTCCCGCCTGCTCCCGGCACTGTCCATAGAGCACGGCCTGAATCCGCCGCAGCGTCCCATCGGCTTCCCACCCCGCCAAGTCATAAAAGAGCGTACTGCACGGCGGCAAATCCTTGGGAATCGCTCGCCACTGACACCCGGTGCTCAACAGAGACAGCCCCCCATTGAACACTTCGCGAATATTGACGCTCCGCTTGCGCCCTCCTCGCCGGGCTGGCGGAATCAGGGGGGCAATGATCGCCCTCTCGTCTTCGGTCACATCGCTGGGATAGCGTACGGTGTCGCGATTGTAGCGCGCGCGGTTCTTGGTCGTCCACCTGCATTCCCCCTCCTGGCTCCGCTCTGTTAATCACAACTCCCTACCTTTCTTCAAGAACTTCCTGAACGGACTCTTAGGGAAAGCGCAGGTCGTCATTGATCGCTACCACGTCGCCAAGTTGTATCGGGCGGGCGCGGACCGGTTACGGACCCAAGAACTGCGGCGGCTCAAGCGGGAGTTGCCCAAGGAAGACTATGCCCAGCTGAAAGGAGGGATGAGGCCCTTGCGCAAGAAGGCTGCCGATTGAGAGGCCGAAGAACAAGAACTGCTCACGCGGCTGTTTACTGACACGCCCGCCTTACAGCAAGCGTATGAGTATCGGGAACAGTTGATAGGTATTGCTGACGCACCGCTGTCCAAAGAGGCGGCACTCCAACAGCTCACCGAGTGGCAACGACGGGTGAGAGCCAGTGGGCTGACCTGTGACGATCACGGCCTGCCAAGGCTTGAGAAGTGGCTGGAGGAAATCTCGAATTCCTTGCTGGCGCGGCACAACAGTGGCTGTGGGGAAGGGCTTAACAACAAGATCAAGGTGCTCAAGCGGCGCTGTGACGGCATCTTTCCCCTCTCCCATCTCTTCCAGCGGCTCTTGCTGGATCTTGAGGGGTACCAGCGCTTCGCACCCTCTGCAGGATGAGCCCCCTATAGGGAGAATCTTCCACGGGAAATATCAGAGAGCCATAAATTTTTCCAGTGCTTCTTCGCGGAAGCGGATGATACGCTTGCGCGCACCAGCGCGAATCACCACACCTGGTAAGGCGCCGGCGTCAAACAGCCGTAAGACTGTTACAGTGGCGATGTTTAATCTCTGTGCTGCTTGTTTTGGAGTGCGAAGGCTCACAACTGGTACCTCCCAGCGTTCTTGTTTTGCTGAGAGATACTCTACGCACAGATGGTGAAAAAATCAGCCTGAGTGCAACTATGGACAATGTCCACAGTTGCAAGGGGGGGTGCTTTGGGTGCAGTTCAAAAGCGGCAGGCAAGAGGGTTTCTTCAAGACGAGTAAAGGGTTTTGGTTGGCGTTGTCGCTCCTTCAGGCCGTTTTGTCGGCGCTCTTTGCTGCAATAGTCTCCCTTCGGGCCTGGTTTACCTATTGGGTAATCAGCAGGGGGAGGCTTAGGTTCCCCCTGACGCCCTTGGGCAAATAGGAGCCATTCGGAGTTCCATTCGTGAGGTAGAAATAGCGGCAGAATTTTGCCGCATTTGCTGTATTGACAGAACCGGGGAGACGGAGCGCCTTTTTCCTCCAAAAGGCTCTTGATGTGCGCCAGATGATTGACGCGCAAGGCAAGAAAATCTTTTGGAGACATGGGCAAGATATTGATCTTGACATGGATTATCTGGCGTACCCCTAGGACATGTCCAGCTTGGGAGAAGATGTAGAGCGGTGCAGTATGACGGACCACTTTTGCTCCGGGGTTCTCAATCAACAAGCCACGTTCCCGGTAAAGCGGCACTGGGGGGACATACTTGTCGCGCTCTGGGTCAGTAAGCGACACCTTGAGAAGGATGCCATTTTCATCAAAGGTGAAATGGTGATGAGTAGCGAGACCGCCTGAGAAACTTCGGGTTCCGCCTGTTTTCGAGTAATACCGGAGGAGATATTTCGGCGTCACCAGCCCATATCGTCGCTGTTGTAGTAAGTCGTTCCTTGTAAAAGTCTGCCCATTAAGGGATTGCAGCATATCATTCACCACCCCCACTAGCCGCTGCTCTGTGAGCTCATCCTCCGCGTCGTTGAACTTCACCCGTCTATAGAAGTTCTGCTGAGTGAGCCACATTGCTCTTCTCTCCTCAAAGTTGTCCTGAGGAACTCGCAACGTGGGGGGAAGATGTTCTCGTAACGTCGCGTTCAAAAACATCGGCCGTCGCCTCCCTTCGCAACGTTTCTACTCCCTAGTGAAGAAGGGGCAGGCGGTAGGGATGCCGCTCTTCAGCCACGTTCGCGAGGCGTAACCTGGCCCCTTCTGTTGAGAGCTATTCTACCTGATTTCTACGGTCTTGTGATTACTAAGCGGCATAGAATACAATACTTTCTTATGGATCGGCCACCAGACAGATGGGTTACACTGGAAGAGGCAGCTCGGGAAGTGCATGCTCCCCTGAGTCTGGTAGAGCAATGGGTCAAAGAGAAGCCAATTGCCGCCAAAAAAGATCCGGTGACCCATCTCCTTCTTGTCCTTTTCGATGATGTAGAAGACGTAGCGGAAGAAGAGGCCTTCCGGTCGCTCTCCCAGCGAGCTTTAGCCCACGAAGACCGGGACTGACGCGCCAGAGGGGATAATGTGGCAGTAGGTAGGGGGTATGTCCGTGGGATGGTCGTCAACGTTGATCTTCCTCGCTTAGACGCTACCGGAGGCTGGAAAGAGCGTCCTGCGCTGATTGTCAGTACTGAAGACTTCCACCGGACTCGGCCTGACGATCTGCTCGTTGCCCTCATTACCCACCGTGTCTGAAAGTACCGCGGGCCGACAGACTCCGTGCTGCAAGACTGGCAAGCCGCTGGCCTCTTTCAACCCTCAGTCGTGCGCTCTAGTCTCTATCTCCTCCTACGTGGTGACGTGAAGAGTGTTCGTGGATCGCTCACCCCTCGGGATCTGCAAGACGTTGAAGCGCGCTTGCGCCGCGCGCTGGGGCTCTAACCCTTGCTCCTCTCCGATCCCCGCGTTACACCGATGTTACACCAGAGCATGTAAAATAGGGAAGAATGAGAAGAATAGGAAACTCTCAGAGTGTAGAGAAAGAAGTAGCTTTCATAAAGAAAAACGAGAAGTGATTGCTAACCTCCCGTTCTCGCTCTCGTTTCACCTCACTATCAGTGTGCTGTTTTGAAGACCGGTGGGGCTACCGGGCCCCATCCTTCTCCATAGGGGTGAACTTACACAGCTATTTTCACTTCCGAAAGGGGAACAAAAACGGCAGTGTTGTGAAAAAAGATTTGAGCACCGCTGTCGGTTTGGTCAGGTTTCTCTATTGTCAGCGTAAGCGCCTACTCCCGCTCAAACCCATAGCTCGTGAACTTGAGAGTCCGGCAGTTTTCCGTCACGGTCCGCACAACGGCTTCGGGAGCGCCGTCGGGAAACTCGGCTTCAATCTCCAGGGTGATCCGCACCGAAGCGCCGACCAGCCCAACTAAATGGGCGATGACTTCATCGGCGACCCGGCTTGCATCGCGTCCGGCGCGCTCGGAAGTTAAGGTCACCGTGCCGTAGTACCGCCGAGGCTTCGGTGGTGGCGCAAGACTAGGTGCTGGACCGGGGAAGACTGGCGGTTTCGGCTCTGGACCAGGCCGTGGTTCCGGGCCGGCAGTTGCTCCAGGAGGGTGAGGCAGCGGCGCAGTCTCCGCGTCGAGCTGTCGGCGTGCGACCTCTGGGCGCACCAACAACCCTGCATCACTCTCACTAATCGACACATTCTGTCGGCCACGCAGGCCGCGATAGCGCCTGGCGGCTTCGTCATAGCTTTCCGCGTAGGCGAAGGCATCTTGCGCCCACGTCAGGAGGCCAAAGCCATCGCGGATAGCACCAAGCAGGACAGAGGAGTCTTTGAGACGCGGTAAGTATAAATAACGCCCGAAATCATCGACGAGTTGTTTGATCGCCACATGCTCCCCACGCCACAACGGCACGTCGTCCAGGTATTTGCATAGGATGGTTGCGCCAAGGCTTGTCACCAGCAACTCCTCGTTGCGCAGTTTTTTGCTGGCTCGCACGGCCAGCGCTTCCTGGCCTGAGAGGCGAATCGCTTGCCATTCCATGGCCGTGTGGAGATTTTGCTGGATCGGAACCAGCAGCCACTGATACGCCTCAGGGAACCGCGCCGTGACGGCGCTGTCAGCTGCTGCCTTCTGCGTCTCGGCCTGCCTCATCTGGTGTGGTGAAAGATCAAGCGTGTCCTTCTCGTTGAGGATCGATTCCCACGCCAGATATTTACGCACGACGTCCTCGAGATCCTGTAGCCGCGTCTTATCAGCAGCAAGAAAAACGAGCGCGTTGCGATACAGGCGCGGGGCGCTGCCACGGCTTTCTAGAATCGCTTTTGCCTCCCGCTCAGCCGCGTTGTGAGCGTCTTTACTGTACACATGATCAATGCCTAACACCACCAAACGTGCGTCAAGGTCATCGGGCACGTCTGCGCCGGAGCCCGGCAATGGATGGACACGGTTGAAATCGCCCATCTTGCGGAGATCGGCGCGCAGGCGCTGCTCGAGTTCCCGCAGCACCTCATCCGGGTCACGCTTCAGCTGTTCAGCGCGGTCTTCAGCAAGTTTTGTCACAGTCGGTTGTGTCGAGTACCAGTAGCGCGGTCCGTCCTGATAGAGATACGTAGCCGCCGCTGCCAGCCGCCGTAGGGCGTCGCCAAATACGGCGGGCGATTCCCCCGGCATCACACAGCTTATTTTGACACGGCGGTCCTCAAGGCCACGATTGGCGGCGGTCGTGATCGGCGCTGAGCCAAGGTAAATCGTGCGCGCGACCCGCCGACTGGCGGCGAACTTGCCCAGATTGGGCGCCTCGCTATCGAGCCGCAAGGGCAGCGCATTCGGGCTGTCTACGTCTTTTTCAATGATCGGCGTCCAGTTGTCGGAGAGGTAGCGCGTCAGCTCAAACTGCACGCGCGGATCATCAATAGGAATGGTGGCGGGCTGGATCAGGGGGTTGCGGTCGCCATTTTCCCAGAGACTGTGAATCACCGCCGCCATCAAGCGCAGCACGCCGCGGGTGCGCTGGAATTTCACTAACGTAGACCAATCGGCATACAGGCGATCGAAGACTTCCGGGTGAATCGGATACGCGGCGCGGATGCGCTTCTCATAGTCCGCATCGCGATACTCCAGCGGGAACTCTTGCTGCTGGGTACGATACAAATCGGCGAACGCCCGCGCGACCACATCACGGTCTTTGAACTGTGCGGGGTCGGTCATAGGCTCGAACAACCGGCGGCGGACAATCCAGTCGCCCAATCACATTCCGGAGCCGGTCGAGCGCCTCGCGCCCGCGCTGGCCGCCCACTTCGACATCATCTGCAGAGGGATGGGGGGAGCCGTGGGAGTCTGAGGCCGGGAGACTGATGACCAGCAAACAGTGCTTTGCTGCCTTTGCTGCTTCGGTCAGGGCCTGAGCAAAGGTGAATTGTGTCTCGAAGCTCCCCGCCGGCAGGTCGTTCTGGTCGTGTAACTGACGTGCGTAGGCCACCCATTCATCGATTAAAATCAAGCACAGACCATACTCGTTAAACAGCTCCCGAAGAACATCACCAGGGCTGGTCGCTTTCTCATCATCGTAAGCGGTAATTCTTCGGCGTTATTGACAGAGGCGATCAAGGTCCGAGCGGAGTGGATTCTGGGCGAAGTGCTTTTTCCACAAGCGCGGCGTGAGCAGATGCACGTCGAAGGCGGGATGGGTATCGACGCGTTGGAGCACATCGACCAGATACACGTAGGGATCGACGCCTTGCAGGCGGCACGACGCCAAGACACTATAGATGATTCCCACCTGCCGGGCGCCCACTTCCGTCCAGCAAAAGAGCCAATTCTTGCGGCCCAGGGTCACCGGCCGAATCTCTCGTTCCAGATGATTGGTGTCGAGCGGCACGTCGGGATTGGCTAAAAACACTTTGAGCCCCGCTTCCCGCTCCAGCGCATAGCGCGCCGCCTGTCCAAAGGGATTGGTGGGAAGCAGGACTTCCGCGATCACCGTCTGTTTGAGCCAGCCAAAGAAGTTGTCGACCAGCGGTTTACTGTACTCGCCACGATGGACGAGCTTAGCCACCCCTTCCAAGCCCAACGCCCGGATCTTGGCTTCCTCTTTATAGATGGTGGCGATCCGCTCGAGTGCGGCAGCCACCAGGCGCGGCTCGCTGCCCTGCGCTTTCTCAAACTGCCGCCGCGTGTGAGCCCAACATTGGGCATGGCAGATCGCCGTCGTCTGCTGGGCAAAGCGCTCATAGACGGTGTAGCCATCGGTGAGTAAGACCCCACAGAAGTTGCCCAACGCCTCCCGTACCACCGCTTGGGCCCGGGAGGCGGCGAAGGGAAAGGCAATTTCATCCTGATCGCCATAGAGGGGCCACAAGTACCCTTTATGCAGGTTGCCCTTCTCCCGCCGCCCCGCTTTGAGTGGTGTTTCCTCCATCACCAAGAGCCAACTCTGCAGAATCGAGGAGAGGAGGGCGTAATAAATCGGCTCCAATAAGTCGGCCGCGCGTTGTACCCACTGCGTGAGGGTGCTCCGACTCAGTCGAATGCCCGCCTGCGGTAAGCGTTGATGGTGGCGATAGAGCGGGAGAT
>DATLYA010000139.1:0-43075 GCA_035575235.1 Candidatus Methylomirabilota bacterium | reverse complement strand
GAGAAGTTGCCGTATATCGCCTGACAAGCATAGGATAGTCTCATGCCGCAGTTTCATTATCAGGCTACGACTCCACAAGGCAAAATTGTTGAAGGCGTGATGGAAGCGGGCGAAGAACGTACGGTCGTTGCACGCCTCCATGATCAGGGATATCTGCCGTTACGGATTGGGCTTCCCAGTCAGGGAAGGCCGAAAGCCTCTCTTGCCCAGTTTTCACTCCCCGAGATTTCGTTTCGGGGAAAGGTGCGCCAACGTGACCTGTTGGTCATGACTCAGGAGCTGGCGACTTTGATCTCCTCCGGGCTGCCCCTTGACCGCGCGCTTTCCGTTTTGAATGGGCTGACAACAAAAGAAGAGTTACAGAAAGCTGTCAGTCAGATTCTGCGAGCCGTCCAACAAGGGAAGTCGCTTGCGGAAGCGTTAGCAGACTATCCGAAGATTTTTCCCCCTTTGTACGTCAATATGGTGAAAGCCGGCGAAGTCGGGGGGTTTCTTGACGCTGCGCTGCAACGGCTTGCTGAGTATATGGAGCGGTCTCAGCAGGTGCAGGAGGAGATTAAATCTGCGCTGACGTACCCGGTGCTATTGACCTTTACAGGCGGGGCCTCGCTTCTCATTTTGCTCACGTATGTGTTGCCGAAGTTTTCCACGATCTTTGGCGACTTGGGGCAGGCATTACCAACCTCGACGCGCATCTTGTTAGGGATTAGTGCGGGGTTGCGTTCGTACTGGTGGCTGTTGTTATTGATCAGCGTCGGCCTCTGGCTAGGAGTGCGGCAGTACCTGGCGACGTCGCAGGGGCGGTTTCTGTGGGATCGCTGGCGATTACGCGCCTGGGTGTTCGGGCCGTTGTTGCTGAAACGAGAGGTGGCCCGTTTTGCCCGCACCTTAGGCAC
The DNA here is from genome assembly GCA_035575235.1 of Candidatus Methylomirabilota bacterium. Taxonomy (GTDB): domain Bacteria; phylum Desulfobacterota; class Binatia; order Bin18; family Bin18; genus SYOC01. The sequence goes on along the minus strand of DATLYA010000139.1, from coordinate 42,179 downwards.
GCTGCTCAAGAGCGGAGTGCCGTTGCTCCAGGCGCTGGAGGTGGTGCAAGATGTGGTCGCAAACGCAATGGTGAGCCGGGCGCTCAAAGAGGTCCGTGTTGGCGTACGCGAAGGACAAGGGATTGCCGGACCGCTGGGCAGAAGCGGAGTGTTTCCTCCCCTTGCCTTACAAATGGTCAGCGTGGGAGAAGAGACAGGCCGCCTGGATGAAATGTTGATGCGTGTGGCTGAATATTACGAGCGCGACACCTTTACTCAAGTCAAACGTCTGACGTCCCTTCTTGAGCCCGCCTTGATTCTGGTCATGGGCTTAGCCGTCGGGTTCGTCGTGATTTCTATGTTGTCGGCAGTCTTCAGCATCAACAATATCTCGTTGTGAGCAAGACTAGACCCACGAGCACAAGAAAGCGCGGTTGAGAAAGTTTCCGGGTGGAGAGAGCAATGAGAAAGAGCGCCGTACCAGCTGGTTTCACATTGATCGAGTTGCTCGTCGTGATGGTGATTTTGGGACTGTTGGCGGCCCTGGTTGTGCCGAACTACATGAAACAAGAGGCCGGCTCCAAAGTAAAAGCCGCGCGCTCACAGATTGAACTATTTGGCACAGCGCTAGACACCTTTCGCCTCGATGTCGGCCGTTACCCGACAACCCAAGAAGGCCTGGACGCCTTACGCCAGCGCCCGCCTGGCGTGGATCGGTGGGATGGCCCGTACCTGAAAAAGGAAGTCCCTCGGGATCCCTGGGGCAATCCGTACGTCTATCGCAGTCCAGGCGAACAAGAGCCGTACGAGCTCTTTTCCTATGGCGAGGATGGCGTCGCGGGCGGCGTAGGGAACGCCGCTGATATTAAGAGTTGGGAAGGCTAGCGCAGAGAAGGAGCAGGTAGTGGATATCGCTGCCGCAATACAGGGACTGACGAAGATTGATTACGTCGACGGCCTGGGAGTAGCCGTCGGCGCGCATGAAGTCAGCTGCGCGCATATCACAAAACGCTTCCTACGCGTGTCGGTGCTGCAGGCGCAGGCGCTGCCGCTGCCCGAATCCGGCGTGGAGCGGACGGCGGCGCTGGAACAGATCTTAGTCAATTTTTTGCAAGAGATACAAGTTAATCCCGATCAAGTCGTGCTCTGTCTTCCCCGTCACCAGGCGTTTGTCAGTCGCCTGGTGATTCCGGAAACGGCGCGCGGATCGCTCACCCAAGTCATTGAATACGAAATCGAACGATTGCTGCCGCTTCCCAAAGAAGAGATCTATTATGATTATGTAACCTGCGAGATCGGCGGCGAAGAGCGGCGGCTGAGCGTGGTAATTCTTGCCATGCCGCGTCGCGTGGTGGACGAATATTTCGCTGTATTTGATAATGTGAACATTCGTCCGCAGATGGTGACCGTGAGCAGCGCGGCGCTGATGAGCGCGGCAACCTTTTGCGCGCCGCTTGTGGATGGACCCACCGTATTGGTGGCAAAAGACAACGGCTCTGTCGAGCTCAGCTTCATTGACAAGAAACGTCTGGTCGCCAGTCATGTGTTTGCGCAGGCGCCGACCGAAGCGGCCTTAACCGACCTCATTGCCCAGGGCGTTGCGCGCAACTTGCCCGGTCATTCGGTGGAGGAAGTGCCGATCTTCGTGTGGCCGGGGAATGGCGGAGCGCCGCTGCCGGCCAGCGCAGAACATGATCTCCACGCCCTGGCTGTTGCGCGTTTTGCCGAGACAGGGACGGAATACTTCCCCGCCGACAGCCTGCCCGCACTGGGCGCCGCGCTCCAGGCGGTGGGAGAAGATGCGGTGGGCATTAATCTCCTGCCGCCAGAGAAACGCGCTCGCCGTGAGAAAATTTTTTCTCCGCTCACGGTGGGATTGATAGGGTTGATTCTCCTGCTTGCGTTGGTGTGGCCTGTGAGCGTGGTGGTGCAGCAACATCGGGTGCTCAAGGTGGTGAACCAACAGAGAGCGACATTGGAGCCCAAGGTGCAGCGCGTGCAAGAGCAAGAAAATGAAGTGAACAAATTGCTTGCCCGTCTCAAAGTGGTGGATGAATCAACACAGAAGCGAATCGTGCCGCTGCTCAAGAATTTATCCGAAGTGATCCCTACGGACGTATATCTCACCAGTTTTCGCTATAAGGAGGGCGATGTCGAGCTCAGCGGCGTTGCCGCGGCCTCGCGGCCTGCTTCTGAATTAGTCGGGTTGCTTGAAGGCTCGCCGTGTTTACGGAATGTCGCGCCGAAAGCGCCGTTCACCAAAACGGCGCAGGGCGAGACGTTTACACTGGGAGCGCAGGTAGAACCATGCGCCTAGCGCAACTGTGGCAAAGACTGTCCGCGCGCGAACGGCTGCTTGCAGGTCTGGCCGGCGCGGCGTTGCTCCTGGTGATCGTGCGATATGGGGTGGTTGGGCCTTACCTGCAGTATACGGCGGCGCTCGAGGAGCAAATCGAACAGGACTGGCAGCGCGTCTTTAAAATGGAACGCCAGAACATGCGCTCAGCGCAGGTCAATGAGCGGCTGAATCTCCTCCGACAACGCTTTCAGACGACGTGGCAAAAGCTGATTCCTGGCGCCACGCCTTCGGTGGCGGCGGCGAATCTCCAGGAGCGAGTCCGAACATTAGCATCACAAAGTGGACTTGATCTTGTGACCACACAGGTAATGCGTGATGAGGCGGTTGGCGAATTCCGCAAGGCGACCGTGCAGGTGACCCTCCGTGGAGAACTGCCTGCGGTCGCCAATTTTCTTGCCGGCGTGGAGTATGGGGACTGGCGATTAGCGGTTTCGACCTTGGAGATGCGCAGCACCTACTCGCCCCGGCTTGCCCAGGCGGGCAATCGCGGTCCCTTAACGATTACGTTGGAAGTCGGCGGAGTGATGCAAGGCGCCGCGCCTCCGGCGCTTACGACGAAGTCGGAAAAAAGACCGCCTCAAGCCGCTGCGCAGAAGAAGGCCAGTGAAGGCGCAGCGCCTGCTGACGGAGGCCAGGAGGGGTAGTGCGCGTTCGCAGATTTCTGCATGTCGTGTTGTTCGGTGTCGCCGTGCTGCTGATGTGGCAGATTACGGCGGCTTGGCGACGACCTCTTGAGGGGCGACGCCCCGCCGCGCAACAGCCCCTTGCGGAGGAAAAACCCTTGCCTGCCTTCCCTTCGCTCTCTCCCCAGATGGGCAAGCGCTATGCGGAGGTGATTGCCGATAAAGATCTCTTCACGCCGAGCCGCAGCCGCACCATTGTGGAAGCCAAGCCGGCGGAGACGGTGCCGCCGCCCTCTCACTTGAAGTTAGTCGGCGTGTTGCTTGCCTCTGGTCGGGAGGAAGCCTTCTTTTCTGACGCTACGCAGGGGGGGAAAGTAGTCCGCGTCAGAAAAGGCGAAGCGCTCGGATCGTATAAATTAGTGAACGTGGCGCCGCTGCAAGCGACCTTGACGCTAGGGCAAGACGGCGATGAAGTCAGCCTGCCGCTCTTTGTGCTTGATAGTAATACTGCGGCGCAAGGACAGCGATTAATGCCGCCAGTCATGCGCGCCAATCAAGGCCGCCCTGGCCAACCTCAAACGCGTCAAGGGCAACCATTCGTGCCGGCGCAGGGCTTTCCTGAAGCGGCAAACCAGTCGGCCACTGAAGCGCACGCCATCCGTCAGAATATCCAGCAACTCCAGCAACGATTGCGGCAACTCCGCAGACAAGCCGCTCGCAACGGCGACGGTAATGACGAAAACGAAGACCCGGATGAGGCGGCGGAGGAAGAGGAGGAGGAATGAATCAGGAGAAGGGCGTGCTCCACTTTCTATGGATTAGCATGGCGAGCCTCATAGTGCTCCTCGTGAGCAACGTGGTGAACAGCCCCGCGCAGGAATCAGCTCCGCCGGCCGCTGCTCCTGCCCCGACAGATGCAGATGAAGCCGTCGTGCTCAACTTCGAAGGGGCGGATATCCGTGAGGTTATCCATAGTCTGGCGACTGCGTTAGGCATTAACTATAGCATCGACCCGCGTGTTCAAGGACAGGTGACTATTCGCACGACGGGAAAGATCGCCCGACGCGATCTGTTCCCCATCTTTCATCAAATTCTCCGCAGTCAAGGGATCGCCGCCACGAAAGTAGGCGACCTCTATCAGATTGCGCCGGTTGGCGAAGCCAAAACGCACGCCCCCCTGACGAATACGGCTCGTGAACTGCGCAGCGCGAGAGCGGAAGATCGGTTCGTTGTTGAATTGGTCAAGGTCGAACACATCTCAGCCGAAGAGATCGCGAAGGTGCTCCAACCGTTTGTGTCTCCCGGCGGCGATGTTATTGCTTACCCGCGCGGCAACTTAATCATCTTGACGGATCTTGCAGGGAACGTGGAGAGGTTAAAAGAACTGGTTGCGGCGTTTGATACAAACACGTTTCGCGAATTGCGCTCGCAGGTGTATCACATTGAGAACGCTAACGTTGAGGATCTGGGCGAAGAGCTGAAAGGCGTGCTGGAGCCCTACGGGGTCACGCCCAAGAGCGCGGAAGAGCGCGGCGTGTTCATCGTGCCGCTGGCGCGGCTCAACTCGATCGTGGTGATCGGATTTAATCCTGAAGTCTTTGCACAAGTAGAGCGTTGGCTGCAGATTCTCGATGTGCCGCCGGAGAAAGGCGGCGGCCGTACAGTCCATGTCTATGCCGTTGAGAATGCAAAAGCAGCGGATTTGGCGAGCGTGCTTAGCGGCCTGTATGGCGGCGAGGGCGGCGGCGGTATGGGACGCGGCCCAGGGCGGGGCAGCCGCAGCGGCGCCGCCGGAGGCGTGGGCGGCGTGGGCGGCATCGGCGGCGTTGGTGGAACCGAGGGCGGTTTAGGCGGCGTTGGTGCGACCGGGGGGACTGGAGGAATCGGGCGCACTAGCAGTTCGTCGCGGGGCGGATCAGGCGGCGCCGGAACAGGCGGAAGACTTGGCGCTGGGAGTCGAGGTGGTCGGCGCGGCGGTGGTGGCGGCATTGGCGGCGGCGGTCTTGGCGGCGGCGGCGAAGGCGGCGGCGGAGCGCAAACGATTCTCATTGCCCCTAAGGAAGGTGAAAAGCCCATCTTCAAGGAAGAAGTCCGGATTGTTGCAGATGAAATTACGAATTCATTGATTATTCTGGCGACGGCGCGCGACTACGAAATGATCCGTGAAGTGTTACGGAAACTGGACGTTGTTCCCCGTCAGGTGCTGATCGAAACGATGATCGCTGAAATCGGCTTGAATGGCGATCTGGAGTTCGGGGTAGAATGGGCGCTTGCCAATGGCAGTCTCGGCAGGCTGTTGAAGAGCTCCTCAAACAGTGGGAGCGGCACGGGCGGCACGGGCGGTACGGGCGGTACGGGCGGTACGGGCGGTACGGGCGGCGCCAGCGTTGGGGCGGACGGGTCCCTCACTATCGACGACAACGCCTTGCTTAATTCGGCGAAGCGCGCCGTGAATGTCGGCGGACAAGGGCTGTTTGGGTTTATTACGGACCGTCAGCAGTTTCTCGTCCTGCTGAAAGCGCTCGCTTCGCGCTCACAGGTGAAGAGTTTAGCCACGCCCCATGTGATTGCCGCTGACAATCGGGAAGCTCATATCCTGATTGGCGAGGAAGTGCCAATTTTGACGTCGACGGCAACGAATATTGGCGTGTCGAATCCGTTCATCTCGAACAATGTGCAATACCGGGATACTGGGAAGATTCTGACTATTATTCCGCAGGTCAACTCGGCGGGCCTGGTCAATATGGAGATTCGTCAGGAGGTGAGTGCGGTTGGCTCGCGCGTGTTCGGTAATACCAATTCTCCCAGTTTTACCTCTCGCGAAGCGGAAACCACGGTTGTGGTGCAAAATGGCGAATCCGTCCTTATTGGCGGCATTATTGATGATCAACTTCAGCGCACCCGTACGGGCGTGCCGTTCTTGATGGATATTCCCGTGCTTGGCCGCCTCTTCCGCACGGAAAGTGATCGACTTTCTCGGACGGAGCTCATTATTCTCATTACGCCGCATGTGATTCGCGACCGCCAGGAAGCGCGCGCCATTACGGGAGAGTTTGAAAGCCGTATTCGTAGCCTCAAGGGAATGATCGAACGCGTACAGGGCGTGCGCCCCCCGACGCCTGAGGCCGGGTCTCCTTGAAAAAAGCAAAACAGAAGGCAGGGTTAAGGTCTGGGGAGGGAAAGAAGCGGCAATGAAGAAGTTCCTCGTATGCCTGGCGCTCGGGGCGGCGATCGGTGTGGTCTACGCTAATATTCTGTCGGGCGAATTTGTATTCGACGACTATTTGCTCGTCGTCGCAAATCCCGCCTTGCCGAAGGTCGCCGCGCAGCCCTGGTTGGCGATTTTTCCATCGAGCCTTGGGTACCGACCCTTTCGCACTTTGTCTTATGTCCTTGATTATCGCCTGGCCGGAATGACGCCGTGGGTCTTTCATGCAAGCAATCTGCTATATCACTGGATCACAGCGTGCCTGGTGTTCCTGGTAACCCTTCGATTGACGAAAGACGCCGACCGTCCTTCTCCTGGCAATGAGGAGACTGTCGCCGTGCGCGGCTGGCGCACAGCGTTCTTTGTCGCCTGTATCTGGGCGTTGCATCCCGTACAAACAGATTCTGTCTCGTACATTGCCGGCCGCCGCGATGTCATCGGCGGCCTGTGCTTGTTCCTCGCGTTCTGGGCCTACCTCCGGTTTCGTGAGGCGCAGCCTGACAACATTTGGCGTGCGGGGTGGTTGCTCTTATCTTGCAGTGTTTATGGCTTAGGCATTTTAAGCAAAGAGAGCGTGTTAGTGCTGCCTGCCTTATGCTGGTTCTATGATGTCCTCCGGGAAGGTTTCTGGGAGTCGCTACGTCGGCGTTGGGGATTGTACTTCTTCGTGCTGCTCTGCGGCGTCGCCGTCTTGTGGTATTTTGCGGGGGCGATGATCTTAAAGACTGTGCTCAACTCCTCCTGGCATGGCGGGAGCCTGCAAGGCAATTTTGCTACTGTAGCGCGGATCTGGACGCACTATCTTTCTGTGCTTATTTTTCCTCGCACTCTTCAAGCCGATTACTCGTACGACGCTTTTCCTGTTTCTCACTCGTTCTTGGAGCCTGAAGTGCTGACGGCGTTAGGTATACTTGGAGTTGTCGCCAGTGTCGCATGGCTGTTAGGCCGGTGGCGTCCTCTCATCGGCTATGGAGCGCTCTGGATGGTGATCGCCATTTTGCCCGTCTCTCACCTGATTCCGATAAAGGAGCTGGTGGCGGAGCATTATTTGTATGTGCCGCTGTTTGGCTTTGCTCTGATTTGCGGCGTGCTTCTTGACGCCGCCTGCAGCACAAAGTCGACTGCTGCGGCCTGGGCCGGACGAAATATAGTCGTCTATGGCGTTGTCATTGTCCTGCTGGTGCTTGCGGGATTCCGCATCCGCTGGCGTAATCAAGACTGGGCGAATGAGGAGACGCTGTGGACAAGAACTGCACAAACTGCGCCTCGTTGCGTCCGCGCTCATTATAACTTGGCCGGCGTGTTGCTCCGACAAAAGCGCGTTGAAGAGGCGGAGCAGGAGTTTACTAAAGTCTTGGCCCTGGCGCCCATGCATGTCGACGCGCTTGCCGGCTTCGGTGAAATTGCTTTTCAAAAGAAACAGTATGGCCAGGCGCTCGCGTATGCGCTGCAGGCGCAGGCGATTAACGCGCGCAGTTTTCGGGTGCAGTATTTACTTGGCTGGGTGAAACTCGCGTTAAAAAATCTTGATGAGGCGGAAAGTCACTTTAAACAGGCGATGGCGCTGAATCCTAAGGCCGCCGTGACGTACACGGGCCTCAAGGCCGTGGCGCAAGCGCGTGGAGCAGCTGAAGCGCAGGCTCGCGAAGCGAGAAAATAACAAAAAAATAAGGATGGACTGATGCTCTGTACAGGAAGCGTTCAGGGTAACAACGCTATGGCCCCTATACGCACCGTGATGCAGATCTGGCGACACCGGGTGATGGTCGGCGGGGTCATACGACGCGACTTGCGCACGCGTTACGCCGGATCAGCTCTTGGCGTGGTATGGATGTTACTCCACCCTCTCGTGCACCTTGCGGTGTATCTTGTCGTATTTTCCTGGATTCTCCAGGTAAGATTTCCTGAGACGAGTGGAAGCGGAGGCTTTGCTCTGTATTTACTTGCGGGTTTGTTGCCCTGGTTAGCCTTTCAAGAAGGCGTCACAAGGGCGACGACTGCGGTGGTGGACCACGCGAGCGTAGTGAAAGGAATGCGTTTCCCGGCAGCCGTACTCGTCGTCGGCAGTGTCGTCGCCAGTGTGGTGAATCTTCTTGTCGGTCTTGGCGTATTTCTGGCGGCGCTGCTGGTCATCGATCGGTTCTCCTGGATGACGTTGTCCTTTTTGCCGGTGCTTCTTGTGCTTCAATCAGCGCTCGCGCTTGGCTTGGGGCTGGTAGCTGCGAGCTTCTATACCTTTCTGCGTGATACGATGCAAGTGCTGCAGATCGGACTGACGATCTGGTTTTACTTCACTCCCATTGTATACCCCCCCTCCTACGTGCCGGAACGATTATCTTTCTTGTATTCCTGGAATCCTCTTACTCCGCTTGTCTCGGGTTACCGTGCAGTGCTCCTCAACGGCGTGAGTCCATCCTTCGGCGACCTTGCGCCGTTGTTCATGTGGGCGGCGGCGGCCTGGATCGTGGGCAGCATATTGTTCGGTAAGCTGGAGCCTGGCTTTGCTGACGTGCTATAGGGGGCTGTAGAGGGAAAATCTTCACTCTAGAGCATGGGCAAGGGAAGATTTATAACAAATTGTGATTGTTTTCCACATGGCAATCTCGTGTTCCTCTCTATACAGGACGTTGAGGTTATGATACACGCATGCGGTCGGAACCGGCGGTGCGATTGTCGGCGAGGCGGACAATTGATATGAGAATGCAGTTGATCGTGGGAGTTGTGGTGAGCCTTGTCATCGTTGCCGCGGGAGCATGGTGGTTACTACAAACACGCCGGTTTCCCTCTTTTCTGCCGCCGATGCAATCCCAACCGCGCGGCCTCGTGCTCGTCTCTGAAGGGCTGCCCCAAGGACAGGAATGGCGGCAAGATTTCACCTTTGCTGATATGGATGGGGACGGAGTGCGTGATCTCATTACCGCCCCGCCGCGGAAGAGCGAAGAGCCATGGCCGCATATTTTTCTTCGGCGTGGGGATAGATGGGAGCCGGCCTGTACGAGGGTGGTGTGGGGCGGGTTTCCGGAGCAACAAACCTATATCTATGGCGGTGTCGCAGTGGCGGATTTTGACGGCGATGGAGTGCTGGACATCGCACTGGCGATGCATGAAACTGGCATTCGCCTCTTGCGCAGTCGCACCCGTGGACCCTGTGGGCCTTGGGAAGAGCGTAAGGATCTTCCCACAGAGATGATGACTATGCACACGCGGTCGATTCTTGCCGCTGACCTGAACAACGATGGCCGTACTGATTTGGTGGCGCTTGCAGAGGCCCCCTCGTTGCAGGCGAAAATGAAAACTGACGGTCTTGTGGTGTTCTGGAATGAGCCCTCAGGCTGGCGCGCCTATGAGATTCCCACAAGTGAAGGACTCTTTGGCGATGACCTTGCGGTTGGAGAGGTGAACGGCGACGGCGTCCCGGATCTTGCCGTCGGCAGTTTGATTGATCAACGTCCGCACTTTGCCTGGTTAAGTGATGGTGTGGGCAAGTGGAAGGCGGCGACCGAAGGACTCCCTGAATTTACCATTGCCTGGACCGTGCAATTGGCCGACCTCGACGGCGATGGCAAAGATGAACTGGTGTTCGGGGCGGGTGGGGCGCCGATCCGTCAAAACGCCGGACCGCGCGTCTACCGGTGGGATGGAAAGCGCTGGGAGAATATATCTCAAGGATTACCGCAGGTTTCCTGGGTCTGCGGCGTGACTGCCGCAGACCTCGACGGAGATGGACAAAAAGAGATTGTCGCTATGGGTATGTATACTGGCCACATGCAAGTTTATAGCCGACAAGCCGATGGTGTATGGAGTGAACGACAGAATTTCACCCTTACCGACGCCCAAGGATTGCGCAACGAGAAGCTGCGCCCTCTACCGGTTGACGGCTCACGGCAAGAACTCGTCATCGGCAACTTCAGTGGAGGGAGTCAGGGAAGAATTCTCGCTTGGGCGTGGCGGTGAAGCGATATGGCGGCTTTGCTCTTGACAAAAGTACCCCAGACGCATAATAAAGGCTGCTGTTACTTGCTTGATCTAGCTTGGTATGCCAGGGCGCTTCTGTTTGCGGTCTACGCGCTGAGTGTGCTAGCATGTGGATGCGACAGACAGCCTGTGAGTTTGCAGGAGCGGGTAAAGAAATATTGGGAGGCCAGAATTAAGGGGGATGTGGAACAAACGTACGCACTTGAGGCGCCTGACATCATAGAGCAATCTGCCTACCGTACAAAACTCCTCAAGTCAGCGGTCGTATTCACGGCGTTCACAATTCATTCGATAGAAGAAGATGGTGATCAAGCGGAGGTGGCGTTGCGGATGGAATATATTTTGCCGGGGCTCTCCCGGCCGGCGTCCTCCACCATGGTGGACAAATGGGTGAAGGTCCATGGCCGGTGGTACCACAAGCTGCCAGCCGGAGACAGCGGCGCGACCAAGGAGGAAAGGAGGTGATCAGGAAGTGGGAGAGACCCGGAGGGGATAAAGGTTATTGAGGCGGCCAGAGGTTTTGGCGGAAGATTTGTCAAAGAGTAGGAACGGTGAGCGACCACCGCATATTATGAAGTGTGAGAGAAGTGTGGTGCAAGCGGCGCCGATTCCCTAACGATTCCTTCAAGCTAGATCCAGGAAGGAAGGAGGAAAGGTGATGAATAGTTGGATGAGAAAAGGGTTAGCGGCCCTTGTGGCGGCAGGCTTCTTGCTCGTGGGAGGCGGACAGGTGCACGCTGTCATCGGCATCCCTGATGATGTCCCGGCGAACACCTTGCTGTATCCATTCTTTAAAGTGAATCCGAGCCGGACGGCAAGCGCCGCACAGGATACGATCATCGTCGCCACCAATACTGATAGTGTGGCTCACCTGGTGCATTTCATTATCTGGTCACAAGCATCGCAACATGTGTATGACTTTAATGTGCTGCTGACGGGCAACGATGTGTTCTCTTGCAGTTTGTATGACCTCATCGAGGCCGAATTAGTGAAGCCTGGGACTGGCGGCTGTGCGAATGAGGGTGAACGTGTTCTCCCGGCTCCCTCGGCCGTTGCTGCTCGGTTGTTGAACGCTGACACCAAGCTGCTGCAGGGGTACGTCACGGCGGATGTCGTGAAGGTAAGGACATCTTTACTGCCCACCCAGCTGAGTTATCCACGTGATCCTGAGAACGTCCTGATCGGTCATGAATACATTGTAGACCTGCCGGCAGGGTCCGCGACAGGGGTGAATGCGGCCAGTGTAGAGGTTGCCAGTAATAATGTTCTTCCCGCTCTTGGGGTTCCCTCTGGGCATCCTGCTCTTGCTTTTCCCGGCGCATGCACAGGCTTCTTTTTCACCACGAGAAATGCCGCGGGCGCTTGTGTTGCAAGTACGCTCAGCACCTCTGGTGGTGATGGTTTGGAGCGGCTTAACGGCAGAGAGGCGAAGATCGTGCAACTCGGCGGGGCTCCGCAGCCAAACCCTGACCTCCTGACTGCCTGGGACGAGATCGTTCGGTACTTCACGGTCAGGAAGCCAGGGGCCATTGAAGTCACCACCGAACTGTGGGTGTGGAAGGACACCAACAATCCCGGCTTGTTGGTCAACATTGCTGTATACGATGAAGCCGAACATGTCCACTCGGTTTCTCTAGATTTGCCTTTTGAAGTGAACTTCAGAAAGGTCAATGACATTATCACCCCAGGGGCCCCGGGTGGTTGGTTCCGCATTCCTCTTTCGTCCGAGCTGCAAAGCGTCGCCTATTCGCTGCAACTGGCGAACGACGCCAAGGCAGAGCTGCGGTGGGATGCGATCTTCCCGGCTCATCGTCAATACACTGACTTCTTTGGCGGGACTGGGCCGACGCAAACCAAAAGTGCTCAGTAGGATGTCTATTCTATTCAGCGCTGTATAGCCATGGGTGGTGAGTAAAGAACCTCCTGGAAACGTTCTGTAGCAGGAAAGGGTGGGGAACTCCCCGCCCTTTTTTTTGCGTGTACGGTGTTGATCGTTAGAGAGCTCCCCATGGTTGCCGAGCTTCCCCTCCTCTGCGCGACGCACTTGTCGAAATGTTATCGCTTGTATGCTCGCCCGGTTGATCGCTTTAAAGAACTGCTGTTTGGCGGGCGGCGCCATCAAGAGTTCTGGGCGCTGCGGGACGTCAATATAACGCTCATGCGTGGGGCGTCCGTCGGTGTCTTAGGCGAGAACGGTGCCGGAAAGTCAACGCTGCTCAAACTCATCGCGGGAGTTTTGTCCCCAACTTCCGGCGCTATCACTGTCTATGGCCGGGTAGCGTCGATCATCGAACTCGGCATGGGTTTTCACTCCGAATTGAGCGGCCGCGAGAATTTGTTCATCGGCAGCGCGCTGATGGGCGTGTCGCGCAAGGAGACAGAGGCGAGAATGCCGGCAATTGAGGCGTTCTCAGAACTCGGCGATTTTCTTGATCGTCCCATGCGCACGTATTCCACAGGGATGGCCATGCGTTTGGCGTTCTCGCTGGCCGTGAACGTCGATCCCGAACTTCTCATTGTCGACGAAGCGCTGGCGGTGGGCGACGGCTATTTTCAAAAAAAATGCATCGATCGTATTCGCACGTTCCAAGAGAACGGCGGCAGCCTCTTGTTATGTTCTCACTCGCTGTATCAGGTGAGTCTCCTGTGCCAGGAGGCGCTGTGGTTACGGGACGGTTGCGTTGAAATGTATGGCCCTACCGTCCAAATTGTCTCGGCGTACGAGACGTATCTGCAGACGAAAGGAGAACACCTGCCTGAACAGCATTGGCGTGAACTCCGGTTGGGAGGAGAAATTGAAGCAGTATGGTTGGAAGGCGGGCGGCAAAACGGCGCCAGATTGCTGCTCACAAGAGGAGAAGAGCTCAAGGTGCACATCCAGTGGAAAAGCGATTCTCCGCAGCGGCCCTTTCACCTGGGCATAGCGATTGATCGTGTAGACAATATCTCCTGCTTCGCCACTTCTACCCTGAAAGATCGCCTGGAGCCCTTTGTCGGACGCACTTCGTATAAGGTCCTGGCGCGCTTTCCAGATCTGCAGTTAAGCAATGGCTCATTTCGGGTGATTGTGTTCCTTTTAGATGAGCATGGCGTCCATATTTACTATCAAAAGATCGCAGAGCAGCTATTCACTATTGCAGTGGAAGAAAAGGAGTGGGGAATTTTTTATCTGACCCATATATGGGAAGCGAGCTGGTAGAGACGACTATGTCGTTGACTGCTCCTCACTATCACCGCCTCAGCCCCAGCGCTTTGTTGTTCATCCAGAGTGTTGTCTCACGGTCCGAAGGCTTGAGTGTAAAGCGCAAGGAACGAGGATCATGACGATCTATAATCCGGAGGTTTTTGCCTCGTTCCCTGGCCTGGCGAACGACTTCCATAGCGCGCAACCGTACAAACATATTGTTATCGACGGGTTATTTGATGACCACTTTCTCCGTCAGGTTGCTGGTGAATTCTACCCCCTCGACGATCCGCGGTGGTCTCGATTTCACAACGCTAACGAAGAAAAGCTGGTCGTGAGCAACAGTGAACAACACCTCCCGCCGACGGTGAAGACCTTTCTGAGGGAGCTTAATGCAGAACCTTTTCTCAAACAATTAACCGCCCTGACTGGGATCGAGGGGCTCATTCCTGACCCGTATCTTGGAGGCGCGGGCATGCACTGCATTCCGCGCGGCGGACGTCTGGCGATTCACGCAGATTTCAACATCCATCCCCTGATGAGAGTGGATCGCCGGCTCAATTTGCTCGTCTATCTCAACGAGCACTGGCAGGAGTCCTACGGCGGCCATTTAGAGCTATGGGATCGCGCGATGCAGCACTGTGTGCGCCGTATCCTCCCCATATTCAACAGGACAGTTTTATTCTTGACCGATGATTTTAGTTTCCACGGACATCCTGACCCTCTCAACTGTCCCGAGCAGCATGCACGAAAATCAATCGCGATGTACTACTATACCAATAGTCGTCCGTTAAGCGAATTGCAAACCGTTGCAGACCACGGCACCCTGTTTCAAGAACGACCCCACGAGCAACGACCGGTTTCTCCTCCGCCCTCAGTTGCGGAGCGCCTGCTCGCTACAAGTAATCATTGTGAAGCAGTTTCTGACCGACAGCATAAGTCGACGCCCGTCATCGCAAGGTTGAAGAGAGCCTTGCGATGGAAATAAATCAGCGCGAAATTTTCCCTGCCGACGAAGCGCTCCTGCGGGAAAATTGGCCTCTTGATGAGGCCGTGTCGGCGTAAAGATCGTAACTCTGCTTGTTGCGGCAATGGCCATGGAGGCAGGTTGTGCTCAGAGAGCATTCATGAAAATATACGCGCAGTTCAACGCACGCCGGAAAAACCATCATGCGTATCTGCTATTTAAAGGACGGCGTCCCACTGTGTGGCGGCGTCAAAGTGACGTTTGAACAGGCTGAAGCTTTGCAAGAACGGGGACATCAGGTCGAAATCGTTGCCAAGGCGGATCGGCCTGATTGGTATGATCTTCGGGTGCCATTCAAGAGCGTAGACGAGCTTTCTCCAGAGGTGATCCCTGAGAGTGATTTTATTATTGCTACCTTCTGGACCACTGTGAGGCCGGCGGTGGAGTCAGGGAAAGGGCGCCCTGTTCACCTGTGCCAGGGGTATGAGGGCGACACCGCTGCTTTTCTGTCACAATGGCCGGAAATTGAGGCGGTATACCAGCTTCCTGTCCTGACGTTAACGGTGCATGAGCCGTTGACTCGACTCCTCTGGCGGCGATTCGGGAAGAGAGCCCATACCGTAGGCCAGGGGATTAATCACTCGGTGTTTTTTCCAGGACCGGAAAGGAGGGGTGATGGGCCGCTCCGTATCCTGCTCCCCGGGCCGTATGAGATTGACTGGAAAGGGGTGCATGATGGACTCGTTGCCCTCAAAGCCTTAAAAGCAGAGCTGCCGTTTCAGGCAATTCGAGTCTCGCAACTGCCTTGTACCGAAGCTGAACAACAGTTCGGGATCGTTGATGAATATCACTGCCACTTGCTTCCCCGTGAGATGGCGGCGTTATATTGGTCGTGTGACATCATGTTGGCCCCCTCATGGAATCAAGAGGGATTCGGGCTTCCGGCGCTGGAAGCGATGGCGTGTGGGACGCCGGTGGCCCTCAGCGATATTCCTGCGTTCCGCGGGTTCGCTGAAGGAACCGACTGGGCCCGGTTCTTTGCCGAACGAGATATTCGCGGCATGCAGCAGGCGCTTCGCGAGCTGCTGACGGACGATGGATTACGAAGACGT
This sequence comes from Candidatus Methylomirabilota bacterium, assembly GCA_035575235.1. Taxonomy (GTDB): domain Bacteria; phylum Desulfobacterota; class Binatia; order Bin18; family Bin18; genus SYOC01. The sequence continues at coordinate 26,772 of DATLYA010000139.1, read as the reverse complement.
CTGCGCGCAAAAGGAGTAGAGATCGCCAGGCAGTATACGTTCGCCCGTGTAGCGGAACGAGTGGAACAGGTGCTGCGTGCTGCAGGCAGGGGGGAAGTCTAGGGTGACATGAAGGATGGCGATCCACCGGAAAGCGCGCCAGGTCCATGAAGTCTGGTTCGGACTCTCCTCCGCAGGTCAGCGTCATTCTTGTGACGTACAATTCGGGGCGGTGTCTGGACGCTTGCGCGACGACTATGCAAACCCTTGCGCCTGATGTGGTGTTGACCTTTGATCCGCGCGTCGGTGTGACCTGTCACCCCGCTCATCGCGCAGTGGCGGCCTTGACCCTGGCCGCGCTCGAACGGCTTGACCTCCGCCCCCCTGACGCCTATCTTCGCCAGTCTGGGAAAAACCTTTCCTCGATCTTCCTGTTGACGTCGCGCGTTGACCTCAGGCAAAATCCGGTCTGCTTCTCGGCTGCTGTCCCGGAGGATGAAAACCTGAAGGGATACGACGCAACACAGCAGATGGCGCGCCTTCATGCGACTGGTTGGGAATATCTCTTGAGCAATGCTCGACTGCACGCCAGTCAATTCGATGCCCCCTGGCTGTCGGCCTTGAGCGCCGTGCCCGACAGCCAGCGACAACTGTTTTTTCTCTCGCGGGCAGATGCAATAGAGGCTGGCAATAGCGGCTATGATCAGCTCTGCGGACCATGAGCATGCCAACCCTGTGTCCCTCCCCTCCTGCGGTTTCCGCTCTCATTGTCAACTACAACACTGCCGTTCTCACCGGAAACAGCGTTTCCTCATTACGCGCCCAGACGGTGCGTAATCCTGTCAGCGGAGCGGAAGGGGTAGAGGTGATCGTGGTTGACAATGCCTCCCGACCTGACGAACGTTGCATTCTTGGCGGGTTAGATGCTGTTGTTGTTTTCAATGACGAAAACCGCGGTTACGGCGCTGCGCTCAATCAAGCCCTGGCGCGCGCCAGGGGAGAATTTCTCCTCTTTTCCAACGCAGACACCTGGTATTTCCCCGACGCTCTTCAGACATTACTCGATCACCTTCAGCTTTTGCCGCGCTGCGGCGCAGTGGGGCCGCGCTTATGGTGGGACCTGGAGCGGGAGTTCTTGTTGCCGCCGAGCGATCCAGTCACGCCTGTGAGTTTTCTCCGGGATATCCTCGTTCGGCGAAGTCCGTTCTGGCTGCGCTACTGGGCGAAGCGCTGGCGACGCCTGGCGCTTGCGTATTGGTGCGCGCGGGAACCCATGGAGCAGCCCTTGCTGTCCGGAGCCTGTCTCCTGACACGACGAGATGTAGTGGCAGTTTGTGGCGGGTTCGATGAGCGCTTTCACCTGTACTATGAAGATACGGATTGGTGCCGAAGAGTGCGTTCCAAGGGCTATCGCTTATACTATGCGCCTGAAGCGGAGGTGGCGCACCTGTACAATCAAAGCGCCAGACAGGCGACCGAGGCGGCGCGCCAGGCCGCAGCGGCTTCGGTCGAGCATTATTTTCGTAAACACTATGGGGCGTGGCCATGGAAGGTCGTGTCGTGGGTGACTACGCGAGTGTGGTCGCGAACGTTTCAGGCGGACATAACCGAAGACTATGTTGACTTAGGGCGCCTGACGGCGCCGCCATCCTGTTCTGCGCCGGAGAAAGAGAGAAAGCTCTATTTGCTCCAACTCTCCCCGCAACCCTCCTGCCTTCCAGCTATAGCCCGTTTTCTTGCCGCGCCGCAGTTCACTCTTTCTGAAAGGGTGTGGAAGCAATTGGCGGAGGGGGAGTTCTTTGCAAAGTTATTGTCGCTTCCAGATTTGCAGCTTCAAGGGCAGTGGCGCTGGCGGAAGGAGAAGACGAAGACAGCCGAACCGCGACCATAAAAGAGCGGAGAGACAGATAGGGATAGAGAAAAAGGAGGACTGCCCGCTTGTTGACTTGCGCCGGGCAGAAAATGCAGGATCTAAGGGTTATGGGACAAAACTCTCTTGACGTCAGGCCACACTGTCACTTCACTGCGGGCGTAGCGAGGCAATCTTTGTCTTTCGCTGAGATTGCTTTATCACCCGCGGCTCCTTGCGCTGATAAGCGCCTGCTCCTATGCGAACATGCTCTTGGGATTACGCCGTGCGGTCGAGCAAACTAGACGCGTCTCCCTTCGTTTGACCGAAATCGTTTAAGCGCCGGAACGCTGCGGTCAACAGTTGTTCGGCCAGACTGAGTGCCGTCTTCTTTATCTCCGGAGTGAGTTTGGAGAAGTCGAAGGATGAAGCTTCAGAAACGAGAGGTTGGGACTGCATTTTGGAAGATCGCGCAACGCCGGAAGAGGAATGGGCAGGTGAAGGGAGCGCCTTCCCGGGTTTGGGCTGGCGGGGCGGTGAAAGCGGCGCAGTCTGTTTTGTGGCGCCTGTGTCTATGGAAGCTGTCTTCGCAGATGTAGGGGACGTGAGGGCAGGCGCCTGCGCCAGGGGAGGAGAGATGGTAGTGTTTGTACTCTTCTTATCAAGAGGTTGCTCAGTAATAGGATCGACTTCCACAATATCGCGAATAGCCCCAGGCTCTGCGTCTTGCAGAATCTTTAGGAACCCTTCTGTGACGATCATACGACGGTCACGGATAGCAACGAGACTCTTCGGATCAAAGCCGGCATTGATAAAATCAGGAATTTGCCAGACGGGAAAGCTCGTGCCGCCCAAGCTAAATTCGGCAATGGTCACCGCATATTTCTTCGGTGGATTATCTTTGAGGTCGAAAATCGACTTTGCATACTTTTCCCAGTCAAGATCATACGCCGACGTGTTCTTCGGGTCTTGCGTGGGGGACGGAGAATTGGAGGCAACTTTACTGATCATGGCTTATGCTCCTTCGCGTGTCGTACGGAGAGGGAGCAAAGCCTATGCCACCTTTCCTGGTTGAAGAAAGAAGAAGAAAGCTACTCTTTACGCCTGCAATGCAGCAAAACTTGCCGTCTAGGAGAAGCTTTTTGCCGATGTATACACCCTAAGCCGATTGATGCAGACTTTATGAAAGAGGGACCTGCGGTGATAAGGATCCGCCCATATCAACCCGGAGACGAGCAGGGTATTTGTCAACTATTTGCCTTAGTGTTCCGCTCTGAGCTTCCGCTCGCTGTCTGGCGATGGAAATACTTGCGTGAAGGAGAACCTCCACCGGTAATTGTTGCAGAGGAAGACGGCCACATCATCTGTCACTTTGCGACCATTCGTCAACGCCTGAGCTGGCGCGGAGAAGAAAACTGGGGTTGGGATAGCGTGGACACCATGTGCCACCCCCGCTATCAAGGGCGAGGTCTCTTCCGTCGAGCCGTACAAGAATTTATGCGCCGATTCTGTGATGACCGGAGCGCACTGATCTATGGTTTTCCTAATGAACGCCATCGTCGGTTAGGCGAACTGCTCGTCGGTTATGAGCCAGTGGCTCGCGTGCATAAGCTGCGGCAGACCGGGCGCTCGCTCCAATCCGGGCGCCGCGGTGATGACATGGCCTTCGACCTCCTGCCGCTTGATTGGGACGCGCACTGGCGGCGATTGGCGCAACGGTTCGCGATGGTCACTCGGCGAGACCGCAGATTCCTGCTCTGGCGTTATTGGCTGCGGCCTGAGAAACGTTACCGGTTTGTGACCATTCTCGGCGCTGCGGCGTTGGCGGTTGTGGGCATCGAGAGGGAAAAAGCTTACCTCATGGAGTTTCTTGTCAAAGCTGGCGATGCTGAATTAGCTCGACGTCTCCTCTCAGGCGTGGTGGCTATCATACAGGCTGAGCGCGTGTCCGAAATCGAAGGTTGGTTTCCTCCCTTTACGTGGGAGAGTCAGTTTCTCTGCAGTAGCGGAGGATTTACCGCTGAAGAGGCGGAGCACTGGCTTGAGTGTCGTCTGCTTGATCAGCGACTCAGCGCTGCGTGGCTGGCCGAGCACTTCTACTACTCGCTTGGCGATTTTGACGTGTATTGAAGCCGCAGGCGATTCAATCGCCGCAGGACAGCTCGCGTGCGAGTCCCCACTGGAAAGCGACGGTCCATATAACGGCGGCAAAATTGCCGCACCCACTTGGTAAAGCTATGTTGGAGGGCCTGGAGTTCACGATTCTGCCTTTCCAGAATCTGCTGGAGAGAGGCAAGCAGAGCGGCCTGGTTGTGTAGTTGCTGCTGCAAGCTCTCTTTTTCTTGTTGCAGTGTTTCTATTTGCTGTTGGCGAGACGCTGCTTCCGCACTTCTCTCCTTCAGCAGGAACAGGCATTCATCGACGCCTTTCAGGGCGCGGAGGGTAAGGTCTTCGCTCGATTGGGGATGAAAATCAAAGGTCGACCACTCTATGACCTCTTGATCCGTTAATGGCGCCCGGGTGACCCATAAGGCCTCGAAAAACCCCGGCTGGTGGACAAAAAACGACCGCGCCTGATTGAGTCCTCGGACGGTTTCCCAAAAAAAGTGCGGTTGACCGAAAAGACTGCGCTGGTAGCAGAGGACTGCCTGCTCCTTGATTGGCAACACCTCAGAGATATTCACCAACCAGTTGGGGCGTAAAGGGGTGTGTAGCTCATAAAAAGCCAGGGTCCATCCCGGCAGTTCACGGTGGAGTTGCAAGAGCACACGGGCGACGACGGCGTGATCAGGATGTCCATCAATAGGAGAAGGACAGAAGATCAGGTCAGGCGTACACTGCGTGAGGTGTTGGCGGACTGCATGAGCGAGCTCTGCACGATACTGTGCGAGTTGACCATCTGGAAGGCCGAGAAAGTCAACCTGCGAGACGCCCAGCGCCGCCGCCGCCGCCATTGTTTCTTGGGCCCGCCGTGCGACAAGATCGCCTGCATTCTCACTCTGTTCATCGAGGGCTCCACCGTCTGAAACTACGAGAAGCGCGACGGCGATTCCATTGCGGGTATATCTGGCGATAGTTCCTCCGCATCCCAAACTCTCATCGTCAGGATGTGGAGCCACAACGAGGACGCGATTGGCTGGAGGAAGAGCGATTTCCACTACGGATTTTCTTCCTTGTGCTTTATGGCGTGGTTGTCACCATGATAGAATGAAAAAAGCCCTCGGCTTTCGCCTCCCCGTCAACAGCTAACCCAGTATAGGTCCCTTGCAATTTCCAGTCCTCTGGATTGCGAGCGCCGACCGGCAGGCAATTGCTTGGATTGCCAATGAGATGAGACAGTCTCTTCTTGATGTCGAGATCGTACGTCTTTGATGCTTTATCACCTGGGACATCGTACGTGTCGCCATACACGGCCACATCATCGCTCACTCCCCAAAATCCCTTATTGTTGCACTCAAACCAAAACTCATCGAAATACGGACCGGGGCCTGTAAACCGAGAATCGGAACTGATGATTTGGTAATGGAGATATTCTCCGCTCGCCTGGTTTTTGAACAGCAAGCCGGCTACTGAGGACGCATAATTGATCCCACTGACAGAGTCGCACGCTGTCCCATGAGTTTCGACCTTCAAGCCCTGGGTCCAGGTATATCTGTAAAAGATAGAGGCGCCGAGCGATGTCTGGGACGAGAATGGTTGGACGGAATTAAGCGCGCTTACTCTCTGGTCCGCGTTGATCAACAAATCATACTCATTGCAGGCGTCAAACTTTGCTCCCCAGAAATCAGCCCTCAAAGTGTAGCGTGTCTGTCCTCCTGTGTTATAAGAAGCTCGCACCCTTAACCTTCCGTCGTTCGAGGCTGCTTCCCAGGCTCCATTCGTACACGATCCGCGACATTTATATATAGTAGACAATTCCTGAGAAGAGGAGGGGTAGCGCCGCCATACCCATTGGGTAATGGCCCACCAGGTCAACGTAGTGATTTCTCCCCATGGACTGCCGTAGAGCGTGGAGTTTCTGTATACTCCGTAAATTTTATTAGGCAGACGACCATCTGCTGGAGAGGTCACATTCGCCGCGTGGACGTTTGCCGCCGCCAGCGCGACAAGAACACTACACACCAGCCCCTTTTTCATAACTGCTCCTCCACAGTCGGCGCACACTTCCCGGAAAGAAAACGCTGAGGCGGGCGGAGACATACACAACAGCTACAGGGCTCTCTGTCCACTGCCTGCAGGCAATTCCCCGTTTGGCCGCTGCGAGGACCGCAACACCGGAGCCAAAATTTCAGCAAGGGTCTTCGTAATCGGATAATCGGCCCGGCAACCAGAGGCGGAAAGAAGGCCACGAATAAGGCGAAATCCAGGCACGATTTCCACGGCGGCGTCTGCCCGCGATACACATCCAAGGTGGAGGATAAGGTTTCAAGGGTGTAGAAAGAAACCCCCACAGGCAGAAGAAGAGACAGCAGTGTGGGTTGATAGGCGATTCCCAAAGGAGCAAGCAGCACGGTGAGATTATTGATGAGAAACGCCCCATACTTCAAGTAGCCAAGAAACCCAAGATTGACGGCAAGGCTCAGGAAGAGCACTCTGCATTTTCCAGTTTGTGTTTTGCTGCCGACCATCCACTTGGCGACGAACCAATCGACGAACGTCGACGACCACAGCAACAGAACGAACACCGGATTTCAGGCGGCGTAAAAGAGATAGCTGGCAAGGAGCAGGTTCACTTTCCGCACTCGCCACGGCAGCGGCAAGTGATGAAGGCTGAGTACAACGAGAAAAAAGACAAGAAACGTCAGCGAATTGAAGACCATGCGTTCGTCACGAACGGCAACGCCCTAAAGGAAACTCAGGCAGGGCTTCTCAGTCACCTGTTCTCTCTTCCCAGAACGTATAAATCTGACAACTCCTCGCTAGATTTGCCGACGTGCGCTTGCGGTTTCTTGATCTTAAGGAAAGAATTTGCTCATGACCATCGAGACAATTGGCGTCATTGGATATGGCCAGATGGGCAAGGGGATTGCTCGATTAGCCGCGCATGGCGGCTTTCCAGTGACTGTTTGTACGCGTAAAGCGATTGAGAATAGTGCATCACCGAAAAATATTGCGTTCACTACTTCGTACAATGAGCTCGCTGAGGTTGATATTGTCTTAGAGGCGATCACCGAAAGCCTTGAGGCGAAACAGGAAATTTTTAAGAAGTTAGACGCCGTCTGCAAACCGGAAACAATCTTCGCGTCCGGAACCTCTTCCTTGAGCATTACCGACATGATGGCTGTCGTGTCCGCCGAGCGACAAAAGCGCTTCATTGGGGCCCATTTTTTCCATCCTGTACTGACGATGAAACTAGTTGAAGTGATCACCACTGCGCAAACCGACAGCGAGATATATCAGCCGGTGCTCGAATTGATCAAAAAACTCAAAAAGGTCGCTATTGGCGCCGGTGACCGTCCTGGCTTCATTGTCAATCGTTTATTACTGGTCTATTTGCTCAACGCCATTCGGCTGCTCGAAGAGGGCCTGGCGTCAATGGCGGATATTGACGCAGCGATGACGCTCGGTTGCGGCCATCCTATGGGGCCGTTTGCCCTGAGCGACGTCATAGGGTTGGATGTGTTGCTCCAGGCTGCGCAAAATGTATTCAAGCAAACGCGAGATACTCGATTTGCCCCCCCACCGTTGTTACAGCGCATGGTGGCGTTGGGATGCTATGGGCGAAAAGCTGGCAAGGGCTTTTACAGCTACGCTCACGGCAGAAAAAATAGCGTCAGTTCGTCTTGAATGGTCAACACCACAAGGAAGGAACTCCCGGAGCCTGTCCCTGATGAACTTTGACGATCAGAACCGGTCATACGATTCCCGATCAAGCGCTGGTAGGACAGGCTTCCAGCCTGTCTCAAGCACGGGCTGGAAGCCCGCGCCGCCAGAGACTCAATGACCGCGCTTGTTGAAACAGGGATCGTGCGAACACCAGCGAATTTGATATAGACATTCTCACCCTGTTTTTGCTATATCCTCCATTATTTCGTCTGATCAACAAAGTTGAGAACATGTTGGGACGGAAAGGGAGGCCATGCCCGGAAGGAAGCGATGCCAGGGGACGTCGTTGAAGAGCGCGCGGAGCCGGGCGGCGCCCTGCGGCTGCTCTCTGGACGGTGTGCGCCGCTGCGCTCCGCAAGGACGTTTGCTCGACGGCTCTTCAGCGCTGAGGCGCGTGAGGGGAGAAGAAGCGGCGCAGCAAGGCCTCGCTCTCCCCGCCGGCGAAGCCAGGTATCAGGCGATTTTCGCCGCCAGCCCCGATTTCATCTATCTGACTGATAATGGAGGCCGGCTGCTGGACGCCAATCCCGCTTTGCTGCAATGGCAGGGCTTATCTCTGCAGGAACTGCGACAGCGCTACTTTCTGGATTTTTTCGCCGGTGACAATCTTGCTGAAGTCTTGCAGGCGTTTGCCGCTTTGCAACACGGGCGTCCGGTCCGCGGCTTAGAGGTCCGGGCGCGGAATGGGCGGGGAGAGACCCGCGTGTTCGAGGTGCACGCCATCCCTTTCCACGAACCGACGGGAGAAAGCGCCACCCTCAGCGTGGCGCGGGATATCACGGCCCGTAAGCAGGCCGAAGAACGGCTCCAGCTTCTCTCGCGCCAGCTCTTAGAGACGCAAGAGGCCGAGCGTCGTCATCTGGCGCGGAATTACATGATGAAATTGGCCAAAGATTGACTGCGCTCAAACTCATCCTCACCGCACTGGAGCCGGTCCCCAAGCGAGCCAGGTCGCATCTCCAAGAGAGTTTGCGCCTGCTGGACGCTCTCGTACAACAGATTCGGGATCTTTCCCTCGATTTACGGCCTTCGCAACTTGCTCATCTTGGCCTGGTGGAAACCCTTCAAGGGCATGTAGATCGATGGGCGCACCGGACGGGGCTTGTCATCCATTTTGCCGCAGCCCGACTCCACCCACGTCCTGGCCAGGCCATCGCAACCGCCTGTTTTCGCATCGTGCAGGAGGCGTTGACTAACATCACCCGCCACGCACGGGCGCGGCAGGTCTGGATCGCCCTGCGACAACACGACGCTGCTCTGGACCTCCGCATCCGCGACGACGGGAAGGGCTTTGACCTCGATGCCGTGCGGGCCCGCGCGGGGCAGGGGCTGGGACTGCTGGGCATAGAGGAACGGGTGCGGCTGATCGGCGGCCAGTTAGCGATAAGAACGGCTCCAGGGAAAGGGACGGAGATTCAGGTATGGGGGCCTCTGCGACACTCCCGGTGAAAAAGCTGCGCGTGCTGCTGGCTGACGATCACACTCTGGTCCGCGCCGGCTTACGCTTGCTATTGGAGACAGGAGCTGGCGTGCAGATTGTGGGAGAGGCGAGTGATGGTCGTGAAGCGGTGCGGCTGAGCCAAACTGCGCGCCCGGATGTGGTCGTGATGGATCTGGCGATGCCAGAGCTCAATGGGGTAGAGGCGACTACCCGGGTACGGCGCGAAGATCCTCAGGCCCGGGTACTGATTCTTTCTATGTACGCTACCCCCGAGTATGTCGTGCGGGCGTTACGCGCCGGGGCGAGCGGGTATGTCCTGAAAGAGGCGGTCCCGACCGAGTTCGTCCTGGCGGTCCAAGCAGTGGCGCGGGGAGAGATGTATCTCAGCGCCGCTGTATCTCAACCGGTGCTCACCGATTATCTGCGCCGCCTCAAGAGCGAAAACAAAAAGATCAACCGAAACTCAAGTGGATCGCTTGCTTCTCGTCAGCGCGAAATCTTGCAGTTAATCGCCGAAGGGCGGACGAGCAAAGAAATTGCTGCCTTGCTGCAGCTCAGCACCACCACAATTGAGACCCACCGTCGCCGGCTGATGGCGCGGCTCGGAGTGCATGACCTTGCCGGCTTGGTGCGCGCTGCCTTGCGCCTGGAGGTGATCGCGCCCGACCGCTAAGCTGCCCTTCCTTTCTTCGTCTTCTGACGTGCGCTCACCTCTGTCATGGGTTTCCAGGACAATTGGGGAGTTTTGTCACGGTTTTCCATGACAGTTTCCCAGAGCTTGTCATGGATTTTTGTTAGCGTTGTCATGGGTTTTCAGGATTGATTTGTACACAAAGTTGCCATAATACGCCAGCCATGTCCCTGGGATGTTTCTATTGTGACTAACCAAAGGAGCGAAAGCCAATGTCGCAGGATCGCCGTAAGCTGTATTGGTTCGTAGCTCTACTCATAATCAGTGGAGGTGGAGCTTTACTTTTACGCTTACCCTTCGCCCTGACGGCGACGACAGCCCCTGCTGACCAAATGCCTCCTGCCCTGACGCCTAATGCTTACGAGCCGGAGGTGCAAGAACTCCTCGAGACCACCTACCTGGGGCATGCTGGGCAAGAGCCCGATCCTGGCGAGCCTGCCATCGTCCTACGTAAATACATCGAGCAAAATGCCCACGGATACCTTGAAGGTCTGAGCGAGAAAGATGATCAGGCCGAGCTTGACAGTCAAATTACTGCGTGGGAAAACCTTCGCCAACAATATCCACAAAGCCGCCACGCCCACATTGCGCTTGGTAGGCTGTATCGTATAAAGGCAATTGCCGCACGCGAGCGTAGCTATATGCAAAAAGCAGCCGATGCGTTTACACGTGGGACCGAAATTGGCGTGCAGAATGGCCACATCCGCCATACACATGAGTTGTCCGAAGTCCTGGTCGAGTTACAAGATATAAAGCGCCTTGAGCGAGTCTTTGGCAAATTACTAGCGCAGCCCAAAAACCAAACCCCCAAGGAATCCTATATTGCACTAGTTGATTATGCGGATGCGCTGGCGAAGCTTGACGATAACCGCGCCTGGGCCTTTTTTGAGGAGGCGCTTGACCTGTGGCCCGAAAATAACCAAGAAGCGCTCAATCGCTATGCGGGGCATTTGTTGAACAAAGGACAGGCGAAGAAAGCGCTCGCCGTCTTGGACGAGCAAACGACGAAAGAGCAGCGTGTTCAATCCGGCTTGCAGGCTCGTTTGCGGAGGCGAGCGTTGCAGGAAGTAGGATTAGACACGGCTTCCGTAGATGTGGAAGTGAGAGAAAGCGAGGAGCAGCTGACTCAGGCAGAGTACGGCTATTCTGCTACACTCCCCTCAACTACGACGGAACCCGCTTGGGCAATACCAGAGTTGGTAGACACAACCGGCAATATTCTCTCATCCAAGCTTTTTCTCGTGTTCAACGCGGGTTCTCCTCCTCCTCTCTATTCCGCATACATGAGCGATCGTTACCTTAGTCCGGTCACCTCGTTCACAGGGGGAGCAACGCGTGTATCCGCCTTCCGCCTTCCTCACACGCCTCAGGGGAGACCTCGTGCAGGAGTTGCCGTGATCGGCAGTGGGAACGGAATTTATTATCGTTTCTATGATGGAACTGCTTGGAGCAACTGGACGCAGATTCCAGGGGCTGGAAAAGAAATCGCGGCAATAGGACGGCCCAATGGGGAAGTTCACCTCTTTATCGTAGGAACTGATAATTATATTTACCAGAATCGGTCTTTGACGGGTCAACCTGGGAGCTGGTTAGGGTGGCGACAGCATCCCTGCTGCGTGAGCAAGATCGCCGCCGCAGCACTCCTCGATGGGACGATCTATATTGCCGCCCAAGCCAGTACTGCAGCATTAGGATATGGGATCTATTGGATCTCTACCTCGGATGGCGTGAACTATCCCACGACTGGATGGCAGAGTTTGGGCCCGCTCCCAGGGTCCTGCCCGAATTGCCTTGCCAACGACTTAACCGTGCTCGCGTACAAGCCAAATGTCAGCGGGTCGAGTACAGTGGCGATTGCGGCGGTTGGGGCAGACCAGTGCACAGTCTATCAAAAGCATAAGTTTTTCTCGCCGTCCCAACAGTGGGATGCGACATGGTTTCCGTTCTCTACTGCTCCATGCTATAAATCCGTCTCCTCGTTTACGACGTTTCGCCAACTCTCTTCAACCACGGTCACGGAAGAAGGGGCATTTCTGGCGTTCACGGGAAGATTTGATTCCCAGTTGTATACTCTGCAGCATAATGGCTCGGCGTGGTTGAGTCCTCGCCCGGCAGGCACCACTCCCTGGGCTTCTGCAGCCGGAGCAGACTTTACCGATTTCGCCCAACTCAAGTTTGTCCATAATGGACAAAGTGATGACTGTCGGGCGCAAGATACTCGCTTTGGGTCCCCAGCGTGCATCCAAGATCCTAGTAATCCTAACGGCTGTTACTTTACACAAACTGTTAACCTTGCTGAAATCTTGTATAATGAGGCTCGAGGAGAAAACACCGGAGGGCGAGCTCTGGTGGGGTGGACGGTACGCAATCGCGCCCGACAAGGCTTAACGTGTGATGCTTACCCTGGGATGAACACGGATGCTTGTTTATCGAGCACTGTGTGTCCAGATAATCTTATTGATTCCAGAACTGGACTAAGCAGGTGCCCTCAGAGCCGAAAAGACTGCTGCGCCATGCATGGTGGGACAAGTTCAGTTGGACAATCGACGAGTCAATTTAATGACGGGCATGTATCGGTGTCGCAGCTTGAGAGTGCGGGACTCTTACGGTTCGCGCTCCGCGTGTTCAATGGCTGGATTCCAGATCCGGCTACAGGATTTGTTCCCCCTGGAATAACTGGATGCGTAAGTACGACTACTTGCGGGAACAATCTTATATGTTCGCAGACATCAGGGAATTACACAGATGCTGACCCAACTGGACCGACGAAGTATCGAGGCTGTACTTACACTCCTACGGCTTCTTCGTGCAAGAGGCCGACGAACCCAGTGTATCTGTGTGGCAACAGTCCGGTACAATGCCGCTACACTTGTGGCGCTCCACAGCCGCCAGATTGCACATTTGACAATTATTTCTGGCTTCGAAATCAGTGAAGATTACTGACCAGCAACCTTTATTTTTTGGCATCTTGGCTTTCATGATCCATAGCTTGCCAATTAAAAGACTGGAGCCAAGAAGTCTCGAAGTAGCACTCATGGTTATCCTATGTTGGTCCTGTGGATTTGTGAGTTTAACTCAGGGTGCGCCAAACGACCTGGCCCCGATATCAGAGGCAGCCGTGGTGGGAAGCCCTGTCGTTGGCGTCACTCATCTTCGGCAAAGCTCGGGGATAGCGATTCAGGCGGACGGAAAGATTGTCACTGTGGAAAGCGGCGGCTTTGGCGCGGCGCGTTACAACTCAGATGGCAGCTTGGATGTAAGCTTCGGCAGGGGAGGAAAGGTCATGACGCAGGTCGCCACGTTCGCTGTCGCCTTTGGTCTCGCGCTTCAAGCTGATGGCAAGATCATAGTGGTAGGAAGATCTTTTGTAGAAACCAATGACTTTGCCCTTGTGCGCTACAACCCTGATAGAAGTATCGATCCTAACTTTGGCTGGTAGTGTCTGTCAAGTGGTAGAAAAGTCAAAGGCGTTTCCTTGCGCAGTTCACCGCAGTCAATTTACTCGGCGGTCTTCTCCTTGCCATGAGAGCTTTTGGGCCGGATACGATGGACTTTCTCTCTCTTGAGGGCTCAACCACAATGACTACCCGGGGAAGACCCGCTCGCTGGAACACGAGGCGGTGGCGAGGCCAAGCGCCGCGAGGCAGAAAAGCGGTCCTGCTGTTCCTGGTCCTTTCCCTTGCCTGGGCGGCGGGAGTCTGGGCGCAGGAGGAGAAGTTCTTTGCTCCTGGAGTAAAAGTATTGGTCAGGCTGGAGAGCAGCGTGTACGATTGGTCACCGGACGGCCAGCGGTTAGCCTATGCTACTGATGATGGGATCTGGGTAGTGGCAGCGCCAGCGTTTCAGCACCCTCAGCGACTCATTCGCAAAGGGCGAGGAGCCCGCCCCATTGAGCAGCTGCGCTGGTCGCCCGACGGAAAAAAGCTGGCCTTTGTGAGTTCCCGTCCAGGTGATGATTGGGGCGCCCTCTGGCTTGTCGACGCCGATGGTGCTCACCTCCAGGCCCTCTTGCCCCCCGGTGCGCCTTTCAGTTCGTCTGGAAACAGAGACGTGAACTGGGGTCAGGTCTTGAATCATCAGTTTACAATGTTTCCTCCAGTGCACAGGCTGTCCCTTCTTGAGCCACAGGGTGCGCTCTTTGATAGGACGAGCAGCAGCGTCAGGGTCGAGCGATAAGGGAGGAGCCGAGAGTACAGGCCTTGCCCCCTTTTGGCGCTATGCCGACACGGGAGCTTTCCCTACTTCTCTCCGGCTGAAACGAGGGCATGGTTGTAGAGATTGTCACTTAGCCAGAATCGGGCTTCAGTGCGCAACGCCTGGAGATACGGCTCTACTCTTTCAATGAGCTGCCGCCTCTTTTGCTCGCAGAAGAAGGCCTACCGTTCCAACGAGCTTGAGTCCCAAACGTGTCGCCGCCTTACGGCCATCCGCCTCATCGTAAACAGGCGCCCAAGCAGGGCGAGAGCGTCGAGCTGTATCAGGTTGCTGATCGGGCTGGTGTTACAAACCGTGATCACTTGAGTTCACGCAAGGTTTGCACGTCTTGGTCGAGATCTTCCGACGTGTAACGGATCGGAATCTGCCGCTCGCCGAGGAGCCGCTCAAAAGCGATCCGGTTCATTTCTGCTAGACGGCATGCACTTGCCTGGGGGAGCAATCCTTCAGCATACAGGTGGACGGCCAGCTCTTTTTTCAGCTCCTGCTTCCGGATACGCGGCGGAAGACGAAGATGGGAGATGATCTCCTCAGGGATCTCGATGAACAAAGTTTCCATGATCGTTCTCAGGGAATAAGCGACTCCAAGGCCACGAAGAAGCGCTATAAGATTGTGCCACGAGCCGAAATTAAAGTACAGGAGAAAGTACGACTCAATCTCTCAAGCAACCGCTGCCAACAGAGGTAAAATCCCATATCATCTCTCATTGGGTCTTAGCAACTCCTGTTTGATAAATGAGATGTCAATAAGGTCAAGGCTTGCCTCAGCAGTTTGCAGTATTCCCTCCGGCAGGCTGTCCCTTCTTAGGCCACAGGGTGCGCTCTCCAAGAGAACGATCAGCAGCGCCAGGGTCGAGCGATATAAGGAGAGGCCGAGCGTGCGGGCCCTGACCCTCTTTTTCTTTGCTTCTCAGCGATGGGCATTAGGCATGTTTGACCGCAGCAGTGTGTTGCAAGCTTTCACGATTCGCTATCATAACCGCCGCAGCAGCAAACCAGCGAGTAAAGGGCTATGAATGCCGCTCCATCTTTATCCAGATGTCTACGCGTCCGGCTCTGTGCCGCACGGCTGGAAACCCGTCTCTGGTGGTACGCTCAAATATCCGGTTCGGAACCCTGCAGTGCTCCGCGAGTTGCGGCGCTTACGCCCTGGTCGCTGGCAAAAGGTCATCAAACAAGGGAATAGTGGTGAAGTCCATTATTTTGAACACTCCTCTGGGCAGGTCGCCGGGGTGAAATTCTTCTCTGTACGGTAACTGTATGAGACAACAGCAGTCCTCTCGCATCTTGCTTTCAGCGGCCAAAGGAGCCAGCGTCCAGCAACAGGAACTTTTTGCCTTATTGAATTTAGGACTAGTCCAGGCCTTGGCCAGTGGAGTCATAAGTCCTACGGAGGCGGTAGAACGATTCTATCATGCGGAGAATTGTCTCTACGTCCAAAAACACTTCCGTCAGAAGGTCGCCGACACAATCATGAGTCACGGGGTGCAGTTACCCGACCTCTTTGAGAGTTTGTCTGCAGAGGAAGCGCAACGGGAGTTTTACCACGAGTTGGAGATCATGCGCACACTGTGTTTACAGCTTCTAGAAAAGAAGCGCTCTTCTAGGGTAGCTTCCCGTGTTGCTGCATAGGTCGCGCGCCTAACTACCACCTACCGCTTCCTGATCGACCGCCAGCCCGCGAGCGGTGCTGAACGAATGCGAAACGAGAGCCCTATGGGCACTTGGACGATCACAAGGATCGCCCTGACAAGGAACACACACAGTCGAAAACTGCTATAACTGCTCAGAACAATTGCTATGCATTGCCCTAACTGTGGAACAGAGAATCGTGCGAGCGCTAAATTCTGCGATGAATGCGCGACGCCACTGGCGCAGGTTTGTCCGTCATGTGGCGGGACAAATCGCCCCAGTGCGAAGTTTTGTAGCGCATGCGCCTTCCCCCTCATCACCGGCTCCCCACCGCCGGTGCAACGTGCAACGTGCAACGTGCAGCGTAACCAATTCTCAGCCTTTAGCCACCAAGCCCCTGTCAATTATACGCCACGTCATCTCGCCGACCGCATTCTCGCCGCACAAGCGGCTATGGAAGCGCGCGGTGCGCTCGCGGGTGAACGGAAGACCATTACCGCCTTGTTCGCCGACATCAAAAACTCCATGGACCTCATCGAGGATCTTGATCCGGAGGAGGCGCGGCAGATTATCGATCCGGCGATTCAATTGATGATGGAAGCCGTCCATCGCTACGAGGGCTATGTGGCGCAGTCGCTCGGCGACGGTATTTTCGCGTTGTTCGGCGCTCCCATTGCTTGTGAGGATCACGCGCAGCGAGCCATCTACGCCGCCTTGCGCATGCAGGAAGAGAGTAGGGGTTTGGCGGAAATGTTGCGGCGAGAGAAAGGCGTCAACTTGCAAATCCGCGTTGGCATTAACAGTGGCGAGGTGGTAGTCCGGACGGTTCGGCGAGATGATCTGCATGCAGACTATGTTCCTATCGGCCACTCGACGAGCCTCGCGGCGCGGCTGGAAAGTCTGGCTGCCCCAGGCTCGATTCTGGTGAGCGAACACACCCACCGATTCGCGGAAGGCTATTTTGAGTTTAAGCCGCTCGGTCCGGCGCGAGTTAAAGGTGCGAGTGAGCCCATCAACCTCTATGAGGTGGTTGGCGTCGGGTTGCTACGCACCCGGTTGCAGGTCGCCGCGCGTCGTGGACTCACCCGATTCGTTGGGCGACATGAGGAGCTTATGCGCCTGCGACAGGCGTTGGAGCGGGCCAAAAGCGGCCAGGGATGTATTGTCGGCGTCCGTGGCGCTCCAGGAGTGGGGAAATCCCGCCTGTTCCACGAATTCAAACACACCGCATCAAGCGGGTGCCTGGTGCTGGAAACATTCTCTTTGTCCCATGGCAAGGCTTACGCCTACTTGCCGTTGATTGAATTGTTGAAGAGTTATTTCCAGATCAGCGCCCATGATGACGAGCGTAAGCGGAAGGAGAAGATCACGGGTAAAGTCCTGACTCTGGACCGCGGTCTGGAGGACACCCTGCCCTATTTCTTTGCCTTGCTCGGGGTTTCAGAACACAGCACCTTGCTCCAACAGATGGACCGCCAGATCAGACGGCGGCGCACGTTTGGCGCCATCGCGCGTCTCCTCTTACGTGAGAGTCTGAATCAGCCGCTGATTCTCATCTGCGAAGATCTACACTGGATAGACAACGAGACCCAGGCTTTCCTCCTGACACAAACAGAGTATATCACCAATGCGCGCATCCTACTCCTTGTGAACTATCGTCCGGAGTACCAGCATGAGTGGACAGGTAAGCCCTACTACACGCATTTGCAACTGGAGCCGCTAGGGCATGGAGAAGCGAACGAGCTGCTTTCGACTTTGCTGGGAGAGCAGGATGATGCGGCGCTGGATGATGGGCTCCAGCAGCTCAAGCAGCACATACTGGAAAAGACGCAGGGCAACCCTCTTTTCATGGAAGAGATTGTGCTTGCTTTATTAGAAGAGGGCGTGCTTGCGCGCGAGGCGTCAGGCAGGGTGCGGCTGACTACGGCTCAAGCGGGTCGCGCCACCCCTGCTCTCCCCGTGTTGCATATCCCTCCTACGGTCCAGGCAGTCCTGGCGGCGCGCATTGATCGTCTTTCTCCAGACGCGAAAGAGTTGCTGCAAACATTGTCTGTCATCGGCAAAGAGTTTCCTCTCAATCTCGTCCTGCAGGTCGCCTCCTTTGCAGAAGACGAGCTGCATCGCCTGCTCGCGCAGTTGCAAAGCGCCGAATTTATCTATCAACAACCGGCCACGTCGGACATGGAGTACAGCTTTACGCATGCGCTCACGCAGGAAGTCGCCTACAACTCCTTACTCTACGAACGACGCCGCGCGCTGCATGAACGGACGGCGCAGGCCATCGAAACGATCTTTCATCATCAACTTGAAGAACGCTACAGCGAGCTGGCGCATCATTACGGCCAGAGCGGCAACACGCCGAAGGCGATTGAATATTTTCATTTGGCAGGAGAACAAGCCGTGCAGCGCTCAGCGAACGTTGAAGCCGTGAATCATCTTACCGCCGCGTTGGCGCTGCTGCCTGAACTGCCTGCATCGTCAGAGCGCGACCGCCGGGAATTGTTGCTACGGCTCTCTCTTGGTGCGCCGCTCGTTGCCACCAAGGGAGTCGCCGCTACGGAAGTTGGCGCGCTGTACGAACGGGCGCTGGTTCTCGCCCAACACCGCGGAGAAACGGCGCTGCTCTTTCCCGTGCTCCGCGGGCTGTGGGAGTTTCACGAAGTGCGCGGCGCATTGTCCACTGCGCGTGAGTTAGGCGCACAGTTATGGAGCCTGGCGCAACGTGAGCGCAACACAACGCTGCTGCTCATTGCACATGGAGCACTGGCCGACACCTTATTATGGTGTGGGGACTTTGCTCACGCGCACCAGCATGCCGAACAGGGGCTCGCCTCTTATATTCTCGCGCAACACCGCGACCTGGCTTTTCTCTACGGCGGCCACGACCTCGGCGTCGCCTCGTTGGTGTGGCGCGCCTTAGCGTTATGGCATCTTGGCTATCCGGAACAGGCAGTGCTGAGTATTCGGCAGGCCCTTCCTTTGCTCGAAGAACTGGCGCATCCCTATAGCACGGTGCACACCGCCAGCTTTGCCGCCATGCTGCATCAGTTCCTGCGTCAGCCACAGGCCGCACTGGAACGCATCGAACTGGTTATGCTCTTGTCGGAAGAGCGTGAATTTGCCCAGTATAGCGCCATGGAAACAGTGCTCCATGGGTGGGTGTTGACGGAGCAAGGGAGCGCCTCCGAGGGCATTGCCCGCATGCAGGCAGGACTGGCGGCATGGCGCGCCCTGCATGCCGAGTTGTTACGCCCCTATTACCTTGCCCTCTTGGCTGAGGCATACGGGAAGGCGGGGAAAACGCAAGAGGGAATACGTATACTCGACGAAGCGCTGGCGAGCATTCACAACAGTACGGAACGCTGCTGGGAAGCGGAACTGTACCGGCTCAAAGGCGAATTGCTTCTTCAGAACGCCAAAAAGGAGAGCAGCTTATGACAATTATCGACGGCGACAGCCATTTCATGGAACCCCTGGATTTGTTCGAGCGCTACATGGACCCGGCCTTCCGCGACAAAGCGATGCGGGTGGTCAAAGATCCCGCCACGGGCGAGCCGGCGCTCGTTGTGGATGGCCGACAACTGCGCATGTTGAATGTCGAGGAATTGCTGGCGGCTGTGGTGGGATACGGGCAGAAGGAAGCAGGCCATGATCTGAGAGACTTTGACCGCGATCTTACCTATAGCACTGACTGGCAAGATATGGAGAAACGAATCCAGTTCCTTGATCAGGAGGGCATCAACAAACAAGTTATTTATCCTACGATGGGGCTCCTGTGGGAGGGTGGCGTCGATGATCCATACGTGGCTGATGCGCTCTGCCGCGCTTATAACACGTGGGCGTTTGAGATGACGGCATCGCACCGCGACCGGCTGTTTCCCGCCGCACATATTTCGCTACGGGACGCGCAGCTCGCCGTGCGGGAGATGCAACGGGTCGCTAAACTAGGTTGTCGCACCATCTTTGTCGCCGCCATGCCGATCAATGGCCGCAGCTTTGGTCATCCTGATCTCGATCCAGTGTGGGCCGCAGCGCAAGACTTAGACCTCAGTATCGGCATTCATCTGGTCGGCCACAAACACTACACCGGCAGCGAGTATTATCAGGACCGCGACCCTGGCTTCATGTTTGTCACCATGAATGTTATTCAAGACCCGCGCATGGCGTTAACGACGATGGTGTACGATGGCGTATTTGAGCGGTTCCCGAAGCTGCGGGTCGCCACGATTGAAGCGATGGTCGGTTGGGTAGGTGAATGGATTGAACGCCTTAATTATCGCTTCAAATATATGGGCCATACCTCACATATGAAGCGCTCCGCCACGGAATACTTCCTGCGTAACATTTGGATCAATGGCGATCCGACCGAAAAGATGTTTCCGTTGATGATTCAGTTTGCCGGCGACGAGCGCTTCTTTGTCGGCTCGGATTATCCTCATGCCGAAGGCTTCGTCCACCCCGTGCAGACCACGCGCGAACTGCTCTCTAGCCTGCCGACAGCGTCGGTGGATAAAATCTTAGGAAGGAATGCGAGTCAGTTTTTTGGCATCTAAGCAGTGAAGGTATTGGTTATTAGTTTTTAGTTTTCGGTCTCAGGGTAATGTTGTATGGACGCCATGATGCTTTAGATCTAATAACCAATAACCAATAACTAATAACTAGAAACAGAAAATAATGCCCCATCCACTTGAAGCATTGATCGACATCCCACGCCTGGAAGCCTTTTTACGGGCGCACCTGCCGCCACAAAAAGGTGAACTTGTTATAGAGAAACACGAAGCGGGGTTCTCAAACGAGACCTTCTACGTGACGTGGGGACCAAAGCGTTGGGTCATGCGCCGGCCGCCGCGCGGCGATATTTTGCCGACCGCGCATGATATGTTGCGGGAGTTCCGCGTTCTTTCCGGCCTGGCGCCAATCGGCGTGCGCGTTCCGCGTCCGGAAATCGTGTGCGAGGATTCATCGGTTATCGGCGCGCCATTCTACCTTATGGAACGGGTGGAAGGCATTGTGATTCGCGAGCAGCTGCCGCCGGAATTCGAGGCGATGGAAGATCGCCGACGGATTGGCGAGGAACTGATTGACGCATTAGCCGAGTTACATGCAGTTGATTGGCAGTCCACCCCGTTACGGAATCTTGGCAAACCCCAGGGATTCCTTGAGCGGCAGCTCAAGCGATGGATTGGTCAATTAGAGCTGACCTTGCCGCACACTCGGCCGCTGCCCGGCATTCATAAAGTCACTGAGTGGCTCAAGCAACATCTGCCCGAGCAAAGCGCCACGACGATCGTGCATGGCGATTATAAACTTGACAATGTCATGTTTACTCCTCATCCGGCCCGCCTGGTCGCCATACTTGACTGGGAAATGGCGACGCTTGGCGATCCACTGACAGATCTGGGATGGTGTATCAGCTTTTGGGGTCCGACTGGCGACCCGCCGGAGCCGGAGCCGAAAGGCAGCAACCACATTACTTCACATCCTGGGTTTTTATCCCGCGAGGACATGATCGCGCGGTACGAGCAAAAAACTGGGCGCACGATGAAACATTTCCCGTTCTACCACTGCTTCGCTGTGTGGAAAGTAGCAATCATCCTCGAAGGACTCTACCGGCATTACCTCGCAGGCACCGCCGCAAATGCAAAGGCGAATGAGTTTGAGTGGAAAGTGCCGCAACTGGTGGACCGGGCGCATCGCATCATGGCGGAGGCGTAAATCGTGCTTTTCAATAGGGAAAAAACTTCACGATGCGCGTCATGAACTCGCGCCGGAGCGATTCGACGCGTTTCTCTTGCTGCGCGCCATTCGTCTGAGAGGACGGTTCTACGGTTCGCTGGCGTTGCTCCTCATTTTGTTGCTGGCGCAGCGCGAACACCTGGCTGATGTGCTCGGCCAGGTGACTGTTCTCCTCCAGCATGCAGCGCATATCGTCTTTTTCCACGACGAGCAACTGCGAATCTTCCACGGCCGTCACTGTAGCGCTGCGCGGTTCGCCGGTGAGCAGTGAGATTTCTCCAAAGAATTCTCCCCCTCCCATATCGCGCAATAATGTCGTGCGACCTGCCTCATCACGCCCGGCCACCATGACTTTTCCTGTCTTAATAATATAAAAGGTGTCTCCCTGTTCACCTTGGCGGCAGATCGTCTCTCCACGGGCAAAAATCGCCGTGCGTAGCCGCCGCGCGAGCTCACGGAGCTGTTCCTCAGTCAGCACTTTGAGGAATTCGATCCCGCGCAGCATGGGCACGGTTTCGACGACGGCGTCAGCGAACTGGCTCCCCTTGTGATGATAGACATCCCGAATCGGATAGGGGATCTGAATGTCCGCTCGTTTGAAGTGATACCATACCTTCTTCAGAAGATCAGACGCAATATCATTGTGTCGGGCGAAATCATCGATCCAAAATTTTACGGTGTAGAGCACGGAGAATTCCTGGTACATCGTCAAGCGTACGAGCGGAGCAGGATACGCACAAGCTCCGCTCGTCTCCTGAGTACAGCGCAAGAGGATTTCTTCGACCTGATAAGGGGGGTGGCGGGAGAAAGACAAAAAACAGCGAGACATAAATCATGCTCTGTGACAGTGAGCGTAAAATCTGCGGCGCCTCCGTCTTCCGTCGCACGGCGAGCAGGTAGTCGAAAATGAGGGCGCTGCACGCCTCAACCACAAAAATGGCGACAATGATGAGCAGCGCATATTTTCCGATGCGGAAAACGAAGAAACCTGACGGTGCTCGAGAATACCCCTCAGGCGCCCTCGCTAGGTGCGACGCCATCCACACCAGCGGCGCTAGCGGCGCGAACCCATACGCAGCCAGGCGCACGCGTGCGGTGAGCGCCTGCATGAACGGTGAACGCCATTACACCTTTTTAAAGACGATCCAGTAGAGAAGACTGAGGCAGAAAAAGAGAAGGAACGCCTGCCCGGCCAACAGCAACTCTTGTGACCATACAACCATTACGTCCATTACGTCGGAGTGTAGCATAACAATGAGGCGATATGCTTGGAGATAAGATCCATTACTCCACCTCTGGTTGACAATGGGCCGGTTACGCGTTGAGTTAACTCTCCGGAGGAGGACTTTATGCTACGTCGCTTATTGATCTGCGTTGGAGTTGTGTTCGCCTGGACCGCTCTCGCTAGCGCTGAGCACCATCGTGGTCAATCCGCCTCGTCAGAGGGGCCGCCGTTGTTCGATGATCTCGGTGCGCATTCCCACGCCATCACGACTACCTCTCCCCTCGCGCAAAAGTATTTCGATCAGGGACTCCGTCTCGTCTACGGCTTTAATCATGATGAAGCCAAGAAAGCATTTGAGGAGGCCGCGCGGCTCGATCCCAATTGCGCCATGGCGTACTGGGGGATCGCGCTTACGCTTGGCCCGAACTACAACTTACCGGTCGACACGGAGCGCGATCGTGCTGCGTATGAGGCGATTCAGAAGGCGCTTGCGCTCGCGCCGCAGGTCAGCAAGCAAGAACAGGCGTATATTAACGCCATCGCCAGGCGGCACTCCGCCGACCCGAATGCAGACCGTCGAGCGCTCGACCGCACGTACGCCGACGCTATGCGGGAAGTGGCGAAACAGTATCCTGACGACCTCGACGCCGCAACGCTCTTCGCTGAATCCTTGATGAACCTCTGGCCCTGGAAACTCTGGACGCTTGACGGTCAACCGCAGCAAGACACGCCAGAGATCATCGCCGTGCTCGAATCGGTTCTGAAACGTAATCCAGACCATCCTGGCGCAATCCACTATTACATTCACGCCGTCGAGCCGTCGCCCAACCCAGAACGCGCGCTTCCCTACGCCAAACGGCTTGGCGCTCTTGTGCCCGGGGCCGGGCACCTCGTGCACATGCCTTCGCACATCTACATCCGTGTCGGCCTCTACAAAGAAGCGGTGGACAGCAACGCTCGCGCCGCGGCGGTCGACGCTCAATATATTGCGAAGCACAACATCCAGGGCGTGTATCGCATGATGTACTACCCTCACAACATTCACTTTCAGTGGGCCGCGCTTATGATGGAGGGGCGCGGCAAAGAAGCGCTGCGGACGGCGCGAGATCTCGTCGCGAAAACGCCTGCGGCAATGATTCAAGAAATGCCGCCGCTCGAGTGTTTCTCACCGTCAGTGCTGTATACGTTTGCCCGCTTCGGCAAATGGGATGAAGCGCTCAAAGAACCCCCGCCGCCGCAGGCGCTGCAATTCACGACGGCTATCTGGCATTACGTGCGCGGCTTGGCGTTGACGGCGAAAGGGCGGCTTAAAGAAGCCGCGAACGAGCAGGCAATGGTCGCAAGCGCTGCTGAGGCAACCCCGCCCGACAAGATGTTAGGAGATAACACGCCGGCGAAAACCCTTTTGCAGATTGCATCGCACACCCTGGAGGGAGAGATAGCGCTGAAAAAAGGCCAGTCTGATGCGGCGATCCCACATCTGGAGACCGCAGTGCAGTTACAAGATGGGCTGCCGTATACAGAGCCGCCCCCCTGGTACTACCCGGTCCGTCAGACCCTTGGCGCAGCCTTACTCAAGGCTGGGCGAGCCGCCGAAGCCGAAGCTGTCTACCATGAAGATCTCAAACGCAATCCGGACAATGGCTGGTCGTTGTTTGGGTTAGCGCAAAGCCTGAAAGCCCAGAAGAAGGCGCAGGAGGCGGGAGACACAGAGAAACGCTTCCAGAAAGCCTGGGCGCGAGCAGATGTGAAGTTGACCGCCTCACGGCTGTAAGGGCGAGGCTACAATTTGTAGGCTTCGGAGCCATTCGCAGCCTTCACCATCTCACGCTCGCTCACAGCACCTGCCGCAACACCTCCAGCAGTTCTTCGTGCAGCAGGCTGTTCGATGCTAAGGTCTGTTCTCCGTGGACATCGAACGGATGACCAGTGAAGTCGCTCATCTTGCCGCCCGCCTCCTTAACAATCAGTGAGCCCGCAGCGGTATCCCAAGGATACAGTCGCCACTCCCAAAATGCATCGGCGCGGCCACAGGCGACGTAACACAGGTCGAGCGCGGCAGAGCCGCAACGGCGCACGCCTTGGGCGCGCACCATGAACGCCTGGTAAAAACGCAAGTAGTATTCGCTGCGCGTGCGACGATCATAGGGGAATCCTGTCAATAACAGAGACTGTTCCAACGTCGGCGCCTGAGAAACGCGGATGGGGGCGCCGTTCAGCGTCGCGCCCTCTCCTTGACTGGCGCAAAACGTTTCTCCCCGCAACGGGTCATGCACCACGCCGACGATGACTTGCGATTCATACGCGAGCGCAATTGAGACGGCAAAGTGAGGAAATCCATGGGCGAAGTTGGTCGTGCCGTCGAGTGGGTCTATATACCAGCAATAAGGGCTATCCTGACCAGAAAGAGCGGATTCTTCGGCAATGATCTGATGAGCTGGGAAACGCGCTCGCAGCAGGCCTGTAATTAAGGCGTCAGACGCTTTATCGACATTGGTGACCAAATCGACAATATCAGTCTTCATCTCGATTGTTTTTGGTTGCCGCCAGTTCGCTTTGAGTAGACTCCCGGCTTGCTGAGCGGCGTCTTGAGCGGCGGTAAGAAAATCGTTCATAGCTTCCTCTTGTGACATAGGCGAGGAAGCGCTGCAATGTCGCGGGTGCTTGCGCCATCCCACCCCCTAGCGATAGAGCACACGACATGCAAACCATTCATCTTCTGGCCCCGGCAAAAATCAACGTCTATTTGCGAATTACCGGTCGCCGGGCCGATGGCTATCACTTGCTAGATTCATTGATGATCCCGGTCAGTTTATGTGACGAACTCCACATTGGAGTGGAAAGGCGGCAGGCAGCAGGCGACAGGCGACAGCAGTTGTTAGTCCCCGACCTGCGACATCCAATATCCAACACCCGAGCGGAGGCGGCAGACTGGGAGCCTCGGATTGTGCTCACCTGCGGCGATTCTACTGTGCCGGGAGACGAAACGAATCTCGCGTATAAAGCAGCAGCGTTGCTCATGAAAGAAACAGGAGCACGGGCGAGTGTCTCGATCCGTTTGCAGAAGCGCATTCCTGCAGGAGCCGGGCTTGGCGGAGGCAGTAGCGATGCGGCTGCAGTACTGAAGGGTCTCAATACCCTTTTGCAGCTTGGGCTTACAGAAGCGCGCCTCTGCGCAATCGGCGCGCGCTTAGGAGCGGATGTGCCGTTTTTCATTCCGTGTCGCCCTGCCCGCGTCGCAGGAATCGGAGAAATCTTGACTCCAGTGCCGCCGCTAGCGCACAGGTGGATCGTGTTGGTGGCTCCGCCGTTTGGCGTCTCTACTCCATGGGCGTACCGCCGCTTTGATGAATTGCCGCCTAGTCCTTCCTTGACGGCTTCATTTGCAGAGGTCAATCGCGGCCAATGGCCCGCGCAGGAATTGTTTATCAATGATTTAGAGCGTGCGGTGCTTCCGGCATATCCACAGATTACCGCCATCAAATCCATACTTCTTACGCATGGGGCGGAAGGCGCCTTGATGTCAGGCAGCGGCTCATCGGTGTTCGGCATTTTTCACGAGCGGCGCTCTGCAGAGAATGCACGAAACACCCTGCAGGCATACGGTGAGGTGTTCCTCTTGGAGCCTTTGTCTGAGCCCCTGTTATCTTCCTGATTTTTCTCATACTTTTGCGTTTAGCGCTTTGTCTTTTGCCTTTTGCCTCCCCGTGAGATTCCCCCCTTGACCTTTTTGCCCTTTGTCCTTTTACTAGGCAGTTCGAAGCGAGCTGCAGAGAGCTGGCCCCATTGATGGGGAGTAGCCAAGCTGGCAAGGCACCGGGTTTTGGCCCCGGCATCCGCAGGTTCGAATCCTGCCTCCCCAGCTGCTCCGCGCCACGATAACGTTCAACACATAACAATAAGGGTGGCTGCAATGCGCGATGTGATAAAGATCTTCGCCGGGAACTCGAACCGCCCATTAGCGCAAGAGATCTGCCAGTACCTGGGAGTGCCGTTGGGCGCCGCTGATATCCGCCGCTTTAGCGATGGAGAGATCGCCGTGGAGATCACAGAGAATGTGCGCGGCGGCGACGTCTTTGTGATCCAATCTATCTGTAGCCCCGGGAACGACAACTTGATGGAACTGCTCTTGATGCTTGACGCATTTAAGCGCGCATCGGCTAGTCGGATTACGGCGG
>DATLYA010000138.1:0-6415 GCA_035575235.1 Candidatus Methylomirabilota bacterium | reverse complement strand
AGCGATCCACAACCGCCGGGTGCGCACCGACGGCGTATCGGCTGGCCGTGTTCGCGGCAACGCCAGCCAGTTGCGGCGAGTGTTGCGCAATTTGCTTGATAACGCGGTGCGGTACGCCAGAGACGAAATCCGCGTCGGACTCGAAACAGTCCACCACCAGGTGATTCTGGTCGTCGAAGATGATGGTCCGGGCATCCCTCCGCACGAACGTGAACGGATCTTCAACCGCTTTGCGCGTGTGGAAGAGAGCCGCAGCCGCGTCGTGGGCGGCGCGGGACTCGGCTTAGCGGTCGTGCAGGGCATCGTCGCGCGGCATGGCGGACGCATTACCGCAGGACGCGCCGGCATCGGGGGTGCGCGTTTCGAGGTCGTACTGCCAGCGGCGTCGGAATAAGAACAGCCCCCGGGCGGATTGAAGCTGCGCTACGGTGTAGCGATCATCTGCGTTGGCGTCACCTTCACGACTAAAGTCCGCCCCGAGGCCACGCGGCCGGGTCGTGGCCGGAAGAACCCCAGCCAGGCGATCCAATATTTTTGGCTATACCCGGCCGCCAGCCGTTCGACTACAGAGCGGTCCTTGATAAAATGCGCTTCCCCCTCAAAGCACGGTCCGTCTTTCCGTCCAATCCAGATGCGTACGGGACTACCACGATGAATACGATGCGCTTTATGGCTCGTCGGTGATGTTGTAAAGTAAACGGCCCCATCGTCGTACATAAACCACACCGCAGCGGGGGTGCTCCATTCCCCACTGAGCCGCCGCGTCGCCACATAGATGTACGACTCGGTTTGCAGCGCCGTTTCAACTTCCGCACTCAACCGCTTAGCGTCTTGCGCCATACTGGCAAGCCCCATGCTGGCGGCAAACCACAGCCCCAGCACCATCAGACTCATACCGGCTCCATCTCCCTGGATTCCCCTCAATCTCTGGCGTCTCCTGGCAATACCACGCTCTCCACCATAGGCAAAGGAGGGGAGCGTGAAGGGCAAGCGCAGCGCGCCGTGAGAAGGATGAACAAATAAGGGGAATGAGGAAGATTTTGTTGACAACGGAAGAGTCATTGCCATGCGACCGGTTATTGCCTGCGGGGCGGTTTGAGGTGATAGAGATTTTACGGCGAGAGCAATGAAAAAATACGACAAGAAAAGTATAGAATAAACCTTCAAGCGCTAGATGAATATGGAGGAGATAAGTTGCTTCAATTGCTGTGAACCTAATGCGCTGCTCGTTTCTCTTCCATCAGTAAGTTGATGATAATCCTTTTGATTTTTCTCGTTGCCCCTCTTGCCTTCGCCAGATTTTCGCTCATAAGATGCCCTCATGAAGTTCAACTCCCAAGCGACGGTGAAGAGACGGTCCGAGGAAACTCCTCGACGGCCGGCTCCTGTTTCCATTCATGCGCTGCAACAGCAGTATGAGACGGCCACCGCGTCTCTTACCCTACACTTCCTCAAAATTGATTCCTGGCTCTGTGATTACGAGCCTGATCTTTGGCGGCAGATTCGTCATGAGGACGACGAGCTGTTTCGTCTTCGTCAACTGGGCGTCTCGGAAAGCCGCTATCAGGCAAAGCTCGATGAATTTCTTGCTCTTTGTGAACTCGCCGAGCGCCGGTATTACGACGCGCAGCCGCGCGAACTGCGTCTGCCTCCATTGCAAGAGGGAGAGCGCGTGGCTATTTATTTCAGTCTCGCTGACGGCTCCTTGCAAAGGGTCCATCGATTCGATGAGTAAGGCGGTTGATCGCCTCGATCCCCACTCCCACTAAAGGTCTCTTACGATTTCGGCCTCCTACCAGCGACGGGGCGGCGCATAAAGTGGGTGGCGTTGAAACGGTTAGTATAAGCACGTACCCTCCGGAGCAAAAGGAGGAATTGCATGGCCGGCCTTTCCGTCGATCCACAACCGTCCGGGGTTGCCCCAACGGCGCCCGCGGTCTCGCCGCCGTTGAGCCAATATATTCCGCGACGGTTCATCCTCGTCACTCTGTGTTTTTTCAGCACCTTTATCTGCTACATCGACCGCGTCAATATGTCCGTCGCTATTATTCCCATGGCCGACGAGTTCAAGTGGGATCAGACGACGAAAGGCGTTGTGTTGTCCTCATTCTTTTATGGCTACCTCGCCACGCAGGTGTTTGGCGGTTGGCTGGCTGACCGCTACGGCGGCAAGGTGGTTTTGGGGTTTGGCGTCTTGTGGTGGTCAATTTTCACCATGCTCACGCCGCCGGCGGCGGCAATTTCTCTCACCGTGCTGTTTGTCTCCCGGGTTGGCATGGGATTAGGCGAAGGCGTCGCCTTTCCGGCGATTCACAATTTGTTTGCCCGCTGGGCGCCCGTGCATGAACGAGCGCGCTTTGTCGCGTTGAACACCAGCGGTATTCCGCTGGGAACGGTCGGGGCGCTTTTCCTGACTCCGCTCATCGTTCTGGCGTGGGGATGGCAATGGGTATTTTACTGCTTTGGCCTCTTAGGATTCATCTGGTTTGCGCTGTGGTATGTTCTGGCGTCCGATTCCCCAGAAACGCATCCCGCCGTGCACCCCACCGAACTGCAGTGTATCCGCGACAACCGTCCGGCAGTCCCTAAAAATGAAACCACTCCGTGGGGGCTGCTCCTCTCCAAAGCGCCGACGTGGGCGATCATTATTAACCATTTCTGCTCAAACTGGGGATTCTATGTGATCCTGACGTGGCTGCCGACGTACTTCAAACAGGCGCTCGGCGTGGATCTCTCTAAGGTTGGCGTCTACACCGTCCTGCCCTGGCTCGTGATGTTTATTATGGGGAACGTCGCCGGGTGGATAGCGGACACGCTGCTCAAGCGCGGCGTTTCGGTCACGTTCGTGCGGAAACTGATGCAGAGCATTGGCTTCTTCGGCGCCGCGACCTTCGTCAGTCTGGTCGGCTATGCTACGACGGTCCCACAAGCAGTGACGCTCATGTGTTGCGGCTTAGGACTTGGGGCCTTTGCGCTCTCGGGCTTCGGCGTGAATCATTTGGATATTGGACCACGGTACGCCGGCATTCTGTTAGGCTTCTCGAATACCGCCGGCACCATTCCAGGGATTATTGGCGTCACGCTTACCGGGATGATCCTCGACGCCACCGGTTCGTGGCAGCTGGTGTTTCTGATTTCCGCCGGCATTTACGTCTTCGGCGCGTTGGTGTGGCTGCTCTTCTCTACAGGAGAGCGGGTGTTTGAGTGAAAGAGCTAAGGCTAGAGGCTACAAGCCAAAGAAAGACGCCCTAGACCCCATCCCTCAACCTCCTCCAGCCTGAACTCCTGGATTCCCGCGTTCGCGGGAATGGCGGACAATCCGGC
This sequence comes from Candidatus Methylomirabilota bacterium, assembly GCA_035575235.1. Classification (GTDB taxonomy): domain Bacteria; phylum Desulfobacterota; class Binatia; order Bin18; family Bin18; genus SYOC01. The sequence continues at coordinate 3,091 of DATLYA010000138.1, read as the reverse complement.
ACAATCGCGTCATGCCCGCGCAGGCGGGCATCCAGGGGGTGAGGTTTGGGGATGACCTGGAGTCTTTCACGCCGGGCTTTGAGGAAACGCAAGGTTTAGGTAGGATGCCGACATTATGACAGCAACACGCGCGTCGCTTCTCGAATTCCCCTGCTACTTTCCCCTGAAAGTTATTGGCAAAAATGTAGAAGAGTTTGAGCTCCAGGTCATGCGAATTCTGCAAAAGCACGTCGCCGAGGCGGACACCGCGCGTTGTAAGCGGCGGCTGAGCACAGGCAACAAGTATCTAGCGCTGACCATCTCCTTCATGGCGCAAAATCAGGAGCAGCTGGAGTCCATTTACCAGGAGCTGAAAGAGCTTGAGCTCGTCATGGTGACGCTCTAAATGTCTTCAAATGATCCGCCGCGCCCTTTGCCGGCAGCAAAACGGGCGGCCCCAGCCCTCGCTTCAGCTCGCAAGGGCGCAAGACCCTCACGCCCTTCGTTTTTGAGCGCTTCAACGAGGTCGAGGTCCCATTGCTTATAGGCAGACATACGATCGGTCCGCAGGCAGAGCTGCGGAAAGCGAGCGATCTCATGCGCAAGCTGCCGGGCAACTTCTCTGCCTTGTCCTTTTGGAGCAATACGGTTACAGAGCCCCATCGCCAACGCTTCCTGCGCGCCGACCGCGCGACCAGTCAGAATCAAATCCAGGGCGCGACTCAGACCAATGAGACGAGGCAGACGCACAGTGCCGCCGTCGATGAGCGGTACGCCCCAACGTCGGCAGAACACGCCTACCTGTGCATCTTCTTCCATGACGCGTAAGTCGCACCACAACGCCAGCTCAAGTCCACCGGCGACGGCATAGCCGCTGACTGCAGCGATGACAGGTTTGTTTAACAACATGCGGGTTGGACCCATAGGACCGTCGCCTTCGGGATCATAGCGTCCGACTCCTTGTCCACTCGCCACGGATTTGAGGTCATAACCAGCACAGAATGTCCCATTGTCGCCGCAGAGGACGCCAACGTAGGCGTCAGGATCAGCGTCAAACTCCACAAACGCCTTCTGCAATTCCAACGCTGTGGCATGATCGACGGCGTTGCGGACTTCAGGACGGTTCATGATCACGGTCGTTACCGGGCCATCTCTTTCGATGCGTACGGGCATAAGCATCCTCATCACGAAGAGGGCGCACAGTTGTTGTGCGTCCCTCCAGAGCTTTGAAACTATTTCTCGATCGCAATCCGCCAGCCGCCGTCGATCTCATCAATCGTCACGACCGCATATCCTTCCGCCTCGGCGGCGCGGGGAATATCACGTCGGCCTTTGGGGTCGTTGATCAAGACTTCCAAGACGTCGCCACGCTCCAAGTCCTCCAGCCGCACTTTTGCCTTAGCCCAATTCAGCGGGCACTTCACGCCGTAGAGGTTCATCCGCTCGGTCTTTCCGCTCATGACGGCAATCTAGCAGAGAAGCGCTTAGTGGTCAGCCATCAGCAAGAAGTGCTGAGGACTGAGAAAAAACAAAGCGGTTAGATACTCCCTTTTGCTCAGTCCTCAGTCTTCATAACTCAGTCCTGTTTCGGCTGACAGCTGACGCTCGGCTCCTTTTCTTGTATGATTGGTTTATCCCCGACAAAGAGATGGAGTGGAGTGGTGAACGACGAAAGTCCTTCCTCGAGCTATACGCTACAGCGCACAACTGAAACACAACGTTCGCGACGATTCCTCATCGATTATGAGAAAGAACTCAATCCAGCCCAGTATGAGGCGGCGGTCACGCTTGAGGGATCGCTACTAGTTCTGGCTGGGGCCGGTAGCGGCAAGACGCGCACGCTAGTCTACCGCGTGGCGCGGATGGTCGAAGAAGGCATTGATCCCGCCGCGATTCTGCTGCTGACCTTTACCCGGCGCGCCGCCGAGGAAATGCTGCAGCGCGCTGGCGCGCTGATTGGCGCACAGTGCGAAAAAGTGAACGGCGGCACGTTTCATTCGTTCGCCAATACGGTGTTGCGCCGCTACGGCTCGTATCTCAATATTCCCAATTCTTTTACTATTCTGGACCGCAGCGACTCAGAAGACGCTGTCAATCTTATTCGCTCTCGTTTTGGCCTGGAAAAGAAAGAGCGGCGCTTCCCCAAGAAGCAAACCCTTGTTGAGATCATGAGCCTGGCGGCCAATAAGACCTGCAGCATTGCCGAAGTGCTCGATGAGCACTTTCCACACCTCTTCTCCGAGCTCGAAGATATCGTACGGATCGATCAGCACTACCGCGCCTACAAGCACGAGCGCGGTCTGCTCGATTATGACGATTTGCTCACGAAACTGCGCGACCTCTTACGGGAACATCCAGCCGTCGCCCAGCGTTTATCGTCCACCTTGCGCTACATCATGGTGGACGAGTATCAGGACACCAATCGCTTGCAGGCGGAAATCGTGCGCCTGCTGGCCCACTCCCATGAAAACGTGATGGCGGTCGGTGATGACGCGCAATCGATTTACAGTTTTCGTGGCGCGACCGTGCGCAATATTCTGGAATTCCCTCGACTCTTTCCCGGCGCCAAAATCATCAAACTGGAGGAAAACTACCGCAGCACCCAGCCTATCCTTGACCTCTCGAATCAGATCATCCAGCACGCCAAAGAAAGCTACACGAAAAATCTCTTCACCCGGCGTGAGAAAGGCGTCAGGCCCATCCTTGTCGAGGCGGAAAGTGAGAATTTTCAATCCCGCTTTGTTGCGCAGCGCATCCTGCAATTACGTGAGGAGGGAGTGCCGCTGGATGACATCGCCGTGCTGTTTCGCTCCAGTTTCCATTCGTTCGACCTAGAGCTTGAACTGAGCCGCCGAGGCATTCCGTTCATCAAACGCGGCGGCTTCAAGTTTATCGAGACCGCGCACATCAAGGACGTGCTGGCGCACCTGCGCATCATCGCCAACCCGCAAGACGCGGTGTCGTGGCACCGCGTGATCTTACTGTTAGAGGGGATCGGGCCCAAGACCGCCGAGAAAATTATGGCGCATGCGATGAGCGGCGCGCAGGCGGCGCAGCAGCTCCGCAGTTATCCCGCCAGAGGCGTGATTGGCGACGAACTCAAACGGCTGGC
>DATLYA010000137.1:0-9384 GCA_035575235.1 Candidatus Methylomirabilota bacterium | reverse complement strand
TCGGCTTTGTCAACTGACAGCCGAAGTGTTGGAATGCGATTGCAGCCACACCTTTTTATGGCAACCCCAGGAACAAGGCTACGTCGCAGTCGCCAGTTGGGGTGATTCGGCCGATCAACAAGAAACCCTGGCCGCTCTCACCATTCCCCCCGAGGCTATAGCTGACCTGGTCCAGCATCTTGAGAAGGAAGAGGTCGTGCAACGCGCGGCGTCCGATCCGCGCGGACTGTTTCCTTCCGTCCTGCTCCGTCACATGGAGGTAACGGTTCTTCTTGGCATGGCGTTGCGGCGAGGCGAGCATATCATTGGCGTACAAACGGCTGGATACCGTGGGCGTACACGTCCATTTACGTCCCAACAACATCGCATCGCGCTCGGTATTGCGCAGATTGCGTCGATCGCTCTGCATAATGCACGTCTCCTTGAGCAAGCTGAAAGCGCAAACCGACTCAAGTCCGAATTTCTTGCCACCCTCTCGCATGAGGTCCGGACGCCGCTCAATATTATTCTCGGTTACAATGAGATCTTGCTCGATGAAGAGGTCAGCCATCCCACAACCGAACAGGCGAAAATTTTGCGGCGGATTAGAGACAACACACGCGGACTCGTTGAACTCATGACCACCATGCTCGATGTCAGCCGTCTGGAAGCGGGACGCTTGCTTATCGAAGCCAGACACATTCAGATCGCCGATCTCTTGCGGGAAGTCGAGACCGAAACCCGTGATCTGCGTGAGAAAACGAATTTACAGTTTTTCTGGCGTATCGCTTCTCAACTGCCTCCCCTCTACACCGATCCACCGAAGCTGAAAATCGTGTTGAAAAATTTAATTGGTAACGCGCTGAAGTTCACGCCTCAGGGAAGCGTTACTGTCGAGGCTCACGCCCACGGAACGGGCGTGGAAATCTGCATCGCCGATACAGGCATTGGTATTGCTCCAGCCTCCCTCCCCGTCATTTTTGAGCCCTTCCGGCAGGTGACGGACACTTCACGACCATCACAAGGCGGCGTGGGGTTAGGATTATATATCGTCCGGCGATTACTGGAGTTATTAGGGGGAACAATTACGGTCGAGAGCACGGTAGGCTGTGGCTCGACCTTTCGTGTATGGCTGCCTTTCGAGAGAGCTGCTGACGCCCTGCCCCAATAGCTGTCGCTGCCCTTTTTTGCTGCTCGTTCCCGGCGAGTTCCTCCTCTCTCGGCTCGATGACGGCCCACGAGACTATCGCCGTTGTCTTGATACCCGGGTCGCATGTTTGGCATCGACTATGCTTATGAACGAGGAGTGTTGGGCCGTTTCTATGGAAGGAGACGGAATGTTTGTGGATCAGATATATTGCCTTTTCTCACTCCAGATCCCTTCTACCCCTTCTTGGTGGGTAAGTCCTGCAAAGCGGCAAAGTCGCTGTTCGTCTGAAATCCCTACCCAAATCAATATTTTTTTCACTAGAGATGCTGAACGGAACAGCTCTGCTCACTCTTGCTCACCCGCAGTTCTCCTCCTGTACGCTGAGCAAATCTTTCTATCGCCATGCATCTGCACACACTCTCGCCTGGCGTCTTTCTGTTTAATTTTTGACTGATGTCGAAATATCGACAGCCAATACGAATGAAACCAGTCTATAACCTATTGCCATAACAGTAAGGAGGTGAAGCTCACCGTGCGGAAACGCGCAACATCAGCCTGTGGGTAGCGAGCCTGGCGGAGAGGCAAGAAGGCACGACGCAGGGGCCAACGAGTCAACGGCTGACTCGTCATGCTCCATGGATCACAACAGTGGGGGTTGAGGAAGGACGGATCAATGGAAAAACTACTCGCTGTAATGGCGCTTTTCACCATGAGTGTTGTCGTGTTGCTTGGCGACTATTTTCTGAAACGCTCCGGCAGCGGAGAAGCGTACCTGGAGCCGCGGCTCTTTGCGATCGGGTTTGTGATTGAGTCCTTGACAACATTTGGCTGGTTCTACGCGATGAAGCACCTGAAATTGGCCACGGTGGCGACCTATTACTCAGTGCTGACCGTGCTTCTGCTTGCAGCTCTTGGTTTTTTTGTCTTTGATGAACGGCTCAACCTCGGTGAAGTGCTAGGCATTGTCGCCGCCATTCTCGCCCTGGTCTTACTTGCTCGCTTTGCCTAAGTTCGGGGCCGTACGGCTCGGTCCAAGGAGGGACATATGAGAAGGCATTCGTATTTATCGCCGAAATGTTGCGTACGGCAGTCGCCCATTCACGGCTGGGGAATTTTTGCCGCACAGGGCATCAAGAAAGACGAACTGATCGCTCTCTGGGGCGGAAGAGTTTACAGTCTGCAAGAAGTGCTCGAAATAGCCCCCCAATATCCTCACTTTGAAACCCATACGGTGTCGATCTACAAAGATTTCTACTTAGGGCCGCTTGATACCGACCTGACGAAGCTTGATGAGACCGAATTGTTCAATCATAGTTGTGATCCGAACGCCGGAGTGAAAGGGCAAATTGTGATTGTAGCGCGGCGTCCCATCCAACCGGGCGAAGAGGTCTGCTTTGACTATGATACGACGGAAACTGCGGCGGTCCCGTTCGTGTGCCGATGCCGTTCGTCACAGTGTCGCGGACTGATTGATGGCAGCGCCTGGAAGGACGCAAGCTTTCGCGCACAACACCAGGGATACCTCTCATGGTATATAGAAGAGCTGGTGAGGCAAGAGTACGAGCCGAGGTGATAGCGTGCACCTTGCCTTCGGCATCCTCATGCATTGTTGCCGGTCGTGCTCAGTCTCCGAGACAAGTCGTCATTCTCTCAGCGCCCCAAGGATGTGTCTCTACCTGGGGGGAACACTGGCGTCTGCAGTGGCGGCTTTGTGCCGGCATGCTACGGAAGGGCCTGCGGCGGCTCTCTCTCACGGCGGCGCTGTGGGCGTTTTTGCTCTTCTCTGCAAGTGACGCTCTTTCTCAGCCTTCTTCGCCAAGCAGTAAGAGTGAGGCCGTACTCTTTCAAGAGATTCCTTCAGTACACGGCGCCTCGAAATATAAGCAGAAGGTGACAGAAGCGCCTTCTTCGGTGACGATTGTCACGGCGGAAGAGATTAAGAAATATGGGTATCGCACCCTTGCTGACCTGCTCCAGGGCGTCACCGGGTTTTTTGTGACGTATGATCGGAACTATAACTACCTTGGCGTGCGAGGATTCAACCGCCCTGGCGATTACGACAGCCGGGTGCTGCTGCTTGTTGACGGGCATCGGCTCAACGATAACGTCTATGAATCAGCCGCCATTGGCACGGAGTCACCCATCGACGTCGATCTGATCGATCGCGTCGAAATCATTCGCGGCCCAAGTTCTTCGCTCTATGGCACGAATGCGTTCTTTGGCGTCATCAACCTCATTACCAAACGCGGTCGCGACATCAAAGGCGCAGAGCTGTCGACGGAGGTTGGGAGTTATGAATCCTACAAAGGCCGGGGAACGTACGGCAACCGTTTTCAGAATGGCGCGGAACTCCTGCTGTCAGGCTCTTTCTATGACAGTGTGGGGCAACGCCGTCTGTTCTTTAAGGAGTTTAATAATCCCCTCACCAATAACGGCATCGCCAGGAATGCGGATTCTGACCGCGCCTATACCCTCTTTGGCAAATTTTCCTTTTTTGATGTGACGCTCCTGGGGGGGTATGTCGGCCGGCGGAAGGGCATTCCCACTGCCGCCTTCGGCACGGTGTTCAATACCACGCGCACACGGACGGTGGACGAGCATGGCTACCTGGACCTCAAATACGAGCATGAATTCGCTCAGCAATGGGATGTGCTCGCGCGGCTGTACTACGATCGGTTCTATTACCGCGGCAACTACCTCTATGATCAGCCCACTCTCATGATTAATCGGGATGTCACTCTTGGTGAACAATGGGGGGCAGAACTGAAGCTCACCAAACGACTGTTTGAAAAACATAAGCTCACTGCGGGAATGGAATTCCGCGACAATCTGCATCAGGACCAAAGGAATTTTGACACCCATCCCTTTCAGGGGTTCTTGCACGATAAGCGCGGGTCAAGAATTTGGGCATTCTACCTCCAGGACGAGTTTTCTATCCTGGACAATCTCATCTTAAATGCGGGAGTGCGGCACGATCACTACGACACTTTTGGCGGCACAACTAACCCGCGCCTGGCGTTAATCTACACGTTCAAAAAGACGGCGCTGAAGCTCTTGTATGGCGAAGCGTTCCGCGCCCCCAACGCGTTTGAGCTGTACTATACAAGCGGGCCCTACAAAGGAAACGCCCGCCTGCGCCCGGAGCGCATCACGACGTACGAACTTGTCCTTGAGCGTTACTTTGGCGAGTCCGTGCATGCGTCTGTGGCCGGATATTACTACACCCTGGATGATTTAATCAGTCAACAAAATGACCCTACCGATCATCTCATTGTTTACAAAAATTCTCAAGCCATCGAGGCGAAGGGATTGGAAGTAGAACTGGAAGGGAAATGGGCGTCCGGCCTGGAGGGGCGAATTGGTTACGCCCTCCAGGAGGCGCAAGACGCAAAACGGAACACCGATCTGACTAATTCACCGGAGCAGATGGTGCAAGGCGGTGTCATCGCACCGCTTCCTACAGAGAAGCTTTTCGCCATCCTTGAGACGCGTTACCTCGATGCGCGGCGCACGCTGGCGGGCAGAAAGGTCAGCGAGATCTTCCTGGTCAATCTGGGGTTATTTAGTGAGGATCTCTACGAGGGATTGGAGGTTTCGGGAAAGATTTATAACCTCTTTGATGAGCGCTATAGTGATCCGGGCGCGGCGGAACACAGACAGGACGCCATCGAACAGGATGGTCGCACTTTTTGGTTAAAACTGAAGTATCAATTTTAATCGCGCGGCATGATGAGCGTCGTTGCCTTCCGTATACGTGGCTTCCTGCGCCTCGCCATGACGTTCGCGTTTGTGGCGTTGGTAGGAAGGCCAGCCCTGGGGACAGCAGAAGAAGAACCCAGCGTGACAATTGCTCTCATTGCCAGCCACGATGCCGCGCCTTATCGAGAAGTCATCAATGGCTTCCGTCAGTATCTGACTCAACGCGAAAGCCGCTTCAGCTTTGATGAACAGTTCCTGCAAGGCGACGCCGCCAAGGCCAGCGAAGCCCTCCAAAAAGCGAAGCAGAACGGGGCGCAGTTGCTCTTGACCATTGGTTCAATCGCGACGCAAGCGGCGCTCAAAGAAGGCGGAGAGCTCCCCATTGTTGCCTGTCTTATTGTCGATGCAACCGATCTGCAGAAAGCCGCCAACGCGACTGGCGTCGTTATGGATTTCCCTGTGGAGACCCAACTGCAATGGCTGCAGCGTCTTTTGCCGCAAAACCGAACGGTTGGGGTGCTCTTTAATCCTCACGAGAACCAGCACAAGATTGAGGAGGCCGCCCGCATTGCACAAAGCCTAGGGATCAGATTGATTGCCCGGGAAGTCCAATCGCCCAAAACCCTCCCTGACGCGTTAAATAGCTTAGCACGGGAGGCTGATGTATTATGGGGAATTACAGACCAAACCGTATTGTCTCCGCAGACAGCCGAAGCTATTCTTTTATTCTCCTTTCGCAATCGTATTCCTCTGGCCGGCCTGTCTACTCCATGGGTGAAAGCCGGCGCGCTATACGCGTTGGATCGCGATTACACTGACCTCGGCGCACAATGTGGCGAGCAGGCATGGCAAATTGTACACGGGAGACGGGCAAACACGCTTCCCCCTGTTCCGCCACGAAAGGTCATGTATGCGCTCAATCTAAAAACAGCGCGTTATATGAAAATAGACATACCCAAGACTCTTATAGATGGAGCGCAGCAAGTGTTTCCGTAAGACTCCCATGTCTAACGGCAACGAGCGCTACAACTCTCTCGGTAGCGTATGACATACTGTCATTGCGAGCGCAGCGCAGCAATCTTTGCCCGAACACAGAGATGACTTCGTCGTCTGCGACTCCTCGCAAGGACAGGCTGCTACCCCTTGCCTCAGGGTTTTGTCTCAAGGTCCTAAAAATTCAGGAAATCGGATCATGGTGAGCTCTTCGCTTCTAACCCAGCGCAATGCCAGTCTCCCCGCCGCTTTTAAGACAACTTCTCAGCCGCTCCGCCTCTCTCCACAGCAGCGCACCGACATGTTCTCTGCCGTTCAGCGCAGCTGGATCATGCGCCAGGTGCATTCGCAACACACTAAACCGGAGCTGCTGGTGCGCTCACTCGTCCATCGCCTTGGCTACCGTTTTCGTCTCTACAAACGAGACCTCCCGGGCGCGCCGGATCTGGTTTTCTCCTCACGTGCTAAAGTCATCTTTGTCCATGGTTGTTTTTGGCACGGGCATCCCTGTCGGCGCGGCGCACGCATGCCGAAAGCCAACGCCGACTACTGGCGACAGAAAATTGCCCGGAACAAGCAGCGAGACCAGCGGCATCGACGACAACTGCGGCGCCTAGGTTGGGATGTCCTGGTGCTGTGGGAATGCCAGCTTCGTGATCAGAAAAAACTAGCGGCGCGGCTCGTGCGCTTTTTGGCCCAACCACTCCAATATTCATACAACAACAAACCGTAGAACGGCGCATATTCGAGCCACATGACCCACTGAAACGCTTCCGCCATGCGATGATACATGAAATAAAAGGATAAATAGTACAAGCTCAGCAGGCCGGACAGCAGAATCCATGACAGCAAAGGCAAAATACACAAAAAAGGCGTGAGCCAAACGTAATACCAGGGATCGCCTACAGGGCTTAATAAAAAAAGCGCTCCAAGGAGGGTGAAGATTCCATGCAGGAATGAGCGATCGTCTTGGAGGTTCTTGCGGTATAAGAGGGCGAGACTGAGCGCGATGAGGATGCCGACAACAAGCACGTTGGCAATCCAGCGATCACCAACAAGCATGTGCAGAAGAGGAAAGAGCAGACTATTGGTTTGCCACTGTTCAGCAAACGTGAGCGTCCCTTGCCATAAGCTATGCCCGGCAGCAAGAAACGGCATGTATCCAGCGCCAATGAGGGTAACAACGACACCAACCCCACTGAGAGCCCTCTTCCATCCATATGCGGCTGTGGTCTTCCAAGCAAAAAGCGGTAAGAGCAGCAGCGGATAGATTTTCCCAAGCACGGCGAACGCGAGGCTCACGTGCGCGTAGAGCCAGCGCCCGTGCAGCAGCAGTCCGGCCCCAAGCACAAGAAAGAATATCGGAACGACATCGTAATGCGCGGAGTTGATCGTTTCTTTTATAACAAGCGGTGACCACGCATACACAAGCGCCCACGTCGGGTCGAGGCGTAAGCGGCGCAGTAAGTCTACTATAAGGAACCATATGCCAAGGTCAAAAGTCAGGAAGATGAGCCGTAACCCCACAAGACTGCCCGGCGCCACGAGAGCCGCAAGCGCAAAAACGCCCTGCGCTAGAGGAGGATAAATGGTGGGAACGTCTGGATGATTAACACGTGAAAGAATCAAGGAGAATGCCTGGTCAGACTCCAGAAGCTGAACATAGGCATCGCTTCCCTCTTGTCGACGCAGAACCGCTGACGGAGCAATACTGTATGGATTCAGTCCGCTCGCGACGACTTTGCCATCCCACAGATAACGATAAAAGTCGTCTTCCTGGATGGGGTTGGAAAAGAGTAAGAGCGTGCGGAAGAGGATGGCGAAAAAAAAGATAAGACCTGCCCGTAAGTTAAGCGGCGGCGTCATAGCGAGCGCAGCGCGGCCAGCCTTGTTTTGCAGGTGAACTATCAGGCGCAAGGCAAGCACATACAACACAAACGCGCCGGCATACAGCGCCAGGAACTCAAGAATGGGCCGCTGACGATGGCCTTGACCATAAACAAAACTCTGGCTCAGCCAGCCAATACCGCTATACACACAGAGCGAAAGACTACCGAGAACAATCAGGCGTGAACGCACGAAGGGAGGATACGTGATCCATTCTGTTGCGGAAGGGGAGAGCTGATCAATCGCCAGTGACGCGCTTCCCTCGTGATTTCCCACATCAGATATGCAATCATTGCGGCGATTAGAAGAATCCCAATTGCTCCGATAATTTCATAACCACTCATCACTCTTCTCTTCCTAAGGCTCCCTCAAGCCTTTCAATCCTTCGGTGTAGAAGTATAATCCAGCCAACAAGTAAAAAGTCTACGAACGAACCTACAACAAAGAGGAGAAATTTTAGGCGATTATCTAAAGCTAACCCTAAACCGGCTAAACTTCCACTGAGAGCCACAACACTCAGCCACAAGGACCGTATCCAGTCTCCCTAATACCGAATCCGCTCTTTCTTTTCTTCTTCTGTCAATTCTGACCTATAGTAGCTAATTTATACTATCGTCGAAAGCGGGCACACGGGAGCGTACAAGAAGAAGTGCAGAAAGAATTCTATGAGGTGTTGCATGGTCACGAGTCATTGCGAGCGCAGCGCAGCAATCTTTGCCTTTCCTGGAATCGCTCCATCGTCGGAGCCTGCCTTGAGCTTGGTCGAGGGAACCTCTCGCACTGACAGGCTCCTTGAACTTCATCACCGGTTCTGGCTCAAAGTCCTACGATTGGGCGCCGGCCTCCGCCGTAACAGGGACATTCGGGGTAGTGTTATGTCCCGAATTACGCATTTTCTCTATACTTACCTTACCCACCTCAAACGCTTCACTACTTGGCCGTTTTGGCGGCTCCCACATTCCTCCCAAACGGCGCAGCGCCAGACTGACGCTGGCCCGGCAGACCATCACCTGATGCACATCGCGCAGATAATGCATGAGCAACGTTGGCGTCCATTTGTGCGCCTCATAGCCGAACTCTAGGGGCTCTTTCCCGAGGACTGGCTTAATCAGTGGATCAATAATGCGAGGAAAGACGCCCGGACGACCACTGCGTTTCTCATCCGCCAGGCGTTCAGGAATACCCGCAGCGCCACGGCGGCGCTTAAAGCGGGCTGCCCAATTATATACGGTTTGGCGGCTGACATGCAGGCGCGCAGCCACTGCTTGTGGGCTTTCACCATCGTCAAGCCATAAGAGCGCCTGGGCGCGCCGGACCTCGTTAGTCAGCGCAGCGGGGGTGATGAGCTCTTCCAACACCCTCCGCTCCTGTGAGCTGAGAGCTAAGAGCGACATCGAGATTTCTCCTTTATGAAACTACGCAGGGGCGGTGTAGAAACCGCCCCTGCTTCGGTTGTCCCCAGTGAACTGCAACGGACACGAAAAGAGCCCTTTTCTCTCGTGTCCGCACCTGTTTAATAGAGTAAATACTGAAACTCGATCCAGAAGTTGTCTTTGAACTTGACCGCCCCGATACCGCCTAAGAAACCAGTCGAGTAATGCCCCTCCAGCCAGTTGTAGCGCAGGCTGACCCGGAACGGATCATAAAACGTCCAGTCAATCCCCGGCTGTATTAAC
>DATLYA010000136.1:0-4612 GCA_035575235.1 Candidatus Methylomirabilota bacterium | reverse complement strand
TGCTGCAACCAGGATGGTGGGGCGTGCCAACGAAGAATACGCGCGACCGCGCCACCGCCATGCTGCCGAAGCTGTTGTACGAGCGCATGGGCGAATTCGGGCTCGATTTCGGCGTGATCTACCCAACCTCTGGCGCGCTGTTTGCCCCGTTTTTGCGGGATGAGGAAGTGCGCCGCGCCGCCTGCCGCGCGTTCAATATGTTTACGGCGGATCAGTTCAAGGGACTCGGCGACCGGTTAACTCCAGCGGCGGTGATTCCCATGTATACGCCGCAAGAGGCGATCGAAGAGTTAGAGTTTGCGGTAAAGACCTTGGGTTTTAAAGTCGCCATGCTGGGCAGCCTGGCGCGACGCACCGTGCCCGCCGTCGCCAAAACAAACCCCGAGGCGAGCCGCTATGCCGTATGGCATGACACGCTAGGGCTTGATAGCGCCTATGACTACGATCCCGTCTGGGCCAAGTGCCAGGAACTCGGCATTCCGCCAACGTTTCACTCGGCGTCGTCCGGCATCGGTTTGCGCGCCTCGATTTCTAACTTTGTCTACAATCACATTGGTCATTTTGGCCAGGCGGGAGAGGCGGTCTGCAAAGCCTTGTTCCTTGGAGGAGTGACCCGGCGTTTCCCCAAGCTAAAATTTGCCTTTTTGGAGGGCGGCGTCGGCTGGGCGTGCAGTCTGTATAGCGACTTGATCGGCCACTGGAAAAAGCGCAATCCCGGCGCGTTGGAAGCCACCAACCCCGCGAACTTGAATCGAGATATGTTGATTGATTTCGTGAAAAAATATGGTTCGTCTGCGTTGGTGAACAAACTTGACCAGATTGAGCCTGGCGTTGGGCTCTTGATGGAGCGACCAGAGCAGCTCGATGACTTCGGGGCGTGCGGCATTGAGAAAGCGTCCGACATTCGGGACCTGTTCGTGCCGAATTTTTTCTTCGGCTGCGAGGCGGATGATCCAGTCACGTCATGGGCGTTTAAGAGTCACGTCAATCCCTACGGCGCGAAGCTCGGCGCTATCTTCGGCTCGGACATTGGCCACTTCGACGTGCCGGATATGACGGAGGTGCTCGTAGAGGCGTACGAAGGCGTGGAGGATGGGCTCCTTACGGAGGAAGATTTCCATGATTTTGTCTTTGGCAACCCCGTACGTTTCTGGGCAGGCATGAATCCAAACTTCTTCACAGGCACGGCAGTGGAAGCGCACGTACAAAAATTGCTGACGGAGAATAAACCCGAGACGGCTGCGGCGGCGGCAGCGCTCTAACAGTCGGAGTGGTCTGCATTTGCACTTGTGCAGTGAAGGGGCGATCCTTATGATCGCCCAAGCCTCTCTTTCAGTAAAAGAACGTCGCGTAGTCAGAAAAAACGGTTCCGCGGGCGCGGCAAACCGAGATTGTCACGCAACGTCTTCCCCTCATACTCATGTCGGAACAGGCCGCGCCGCTGCAGTTCGGGCACCACATGGTCGACAAAGTCATCAAGCCCGCCCGGCAAATAGGGGAACATGACATTAAAGCCGTCGCACGCTTCTGTGGCGAGCCACTCCTCCATCTGATCAGCAATCAGAGTCGGCGTGCCGATCATTTCCAGCGTGCCGAAGCTGCCGCCTACAATTTGAGCGAGTTGCCGCACGGTCATGTTGTCGCGCTTTGCCATGTCTATGAGTTTCCGCCAGCTGCTCTTGCTCGCATTACTTTCCGGGATATCGGGGAGCGGACCGTCCAAATCCAGGCGGGAGACGTCGTGGCCGAGCAAGACGGAGAGCGTGGCCACGCCGCTGTCCGGATGCACCAGGCTGTCTAGCCGCGCCTTCTTCGCGCGTGCTGCAGCCAGGGTGTCGCCCACCACAATGAAAGCGCCCGGCAAGATTTTTAAGTGATCAGGAGACCGTCCGTACGCCTGCATGCGGCTTTTGACGTCGGCATAGAAGCGCTGTGCATCTGTCAAATTATTGTGACCGCTAAAGATGACCTCCGCCGTTTCAGCTGCAAGCTGACGCCCGGCCTCCGACGCCCCAGCCTGCACGATGACCGGCCAGCCCTGAATGGGACGGGCAATGTTCAACGGCCCCCGCACGGAGAAATACCGCCCCTTATGACCCAGTATATGCATCTTCGCCGGGTCGAAATATACGCCAGCCTCGACATCACGGATGAAGGCGTCATCCGCCCAACTATCCCACAGACCTGTGACGACATCGATAAACTCACGCGCGCGACGATAGCGTTCTCCATGCTCCACGTGCTCTTCGCGCCCGAAGTTCAACGCTTCACGCGGATTTGCGGAGGTCACCACGTTCCACCCGGCGCGTCCTCCACTAATATGATCAAGCGAGGCGAATTTCCGCGCGATATGATATGGTTCGTTATAGGTTGTAGACGCGGTGGCGATCAGTCCTAGATGCTCGGTCACCGTGGCCAGTGCTGGAAGCAGCGTCAATGGATCAAAGGATGTGACTGTCGCGCTGCGTTTGAGGGCCGGCAGTGGCATATTCATCACGGCCAGGTGATCCGCCATGAAAAAGGCGTCGAACCGCCCGCGCTCCAGTGTCTGCGCAAACCGTTTATAGTGGGCAAAATTGAAATTCGCGTCTGCAAACGCTCCAGGATAGCGCCAGGCGGCGGTATGAATGCTGACCGGACGCATAAACGCGCCCAAGCGCAGTTGTCGTGCGTGAGCCACATTATCCTCCGTTTCATGTCAGAACTCAAAGCTAACGTACCACATCCCCAGGTATTGGCCACCCCGGAGCGCAGAGTGCAACGGCAGCCCGGACATCAATCCTTTCTTTCTCAATTCTGGCGTGGCGCCATTCGTCACCAGGAGTGATCGATTGCCCAACTCTCAAGCACGACTATCCTGTCGTGAGCTCGCGGCTTTTCATTGATGATGGCGGCTGTCTTCTAATGGATTTTGACGAGCAAGATCGGCAATGGCAGTCCTGGTGGCATGGGCTTCTAGCCCGTGCCCGGCAGTCCCAATACCGATTTTGTATGGCAAAACTCATTAGGGCGGCGCCCTAAAAGCCCATTACACTGGCAAGCAGCGGTCGGTATAGTATAAGCTCGTACGTCTAAACTCGGTACAGACGAGGAGTCAGTAATGAAAATCGACGGATTATTTGAGGTCGCGTTCAAAGTGAAGAACCTGGATGTATCAGCCGAGTTTTACCAGGACGTTCTTGGCTTTAAAAAAGGGCTTTACGATGAAAAGCGTCGCTGGCTCTTTCTCTGGGTTGGCGACAACCTGGGCATGGTGGTTTTGCAGGAAGAGAAAGGGAATTGGCCGCGGCAACACTTTGCTTTCAGGGTTGAGGAAGCGGAATTACATCGACTAAAGGAATACTTAGAGAGCAAGAATGTAGCAGTGACGGGTCCAGTCGCATTGGACTGGATGAATGCGGTGTCGGTGTATTTTCCTGATCCTGATGGTCATGAGCTCGAGTTGTGCGCCGCTCGGGGCTGATAATATGCCGCGACTGAGCGACTGAAAATTCTGGAGAGGGAGTTGGTGAGGTCTTCGGTGATAGCATCACTGGAATATTCCTGCTCAGGATCATTGCTCAGATTAACAAACGGCAGCACGAGGATGGAGGGCTTGTCAGGCAACGGCAAGCGAGGGAGTGGGGTTGGGAAAGAAAGGGAAGTGGAAACTTGCAACTTTGCACTTGAAACTGGCAAGGAGAGTAAAGAGAAGGGCATGAACTGCGCGCTCTGGGACAATTCGGGCAGTTTCTGAGTAGGGGTTTCGTCTTGCCGCAGGACGCGCACAATCATAAAGGCATTTGCTACCATGGTTTCCGGCGGTTCATTACACGTGACTGGACACTCGCACGGCGCCTGTTCCCCCGGCAAGAGATGGAGCGGAGGAGTCAGTTCCCACTTCTCACAGCGAAACCGGCTATGGGGCAGGCGCGCAGTGCTGATCTCCTGCAAGGACTGCCCCAGGTTCTGGATACGCCAGGCGACACGCCACCGACCAGAGACAGGGTCAGGGGCCGACTTGTCTGTTCGACAAGCCCCTGCGGGCCGCTATCACTCTGCGTTTGCATCTATCTTCCCATTTTGATGCGATCTTCCTGAGCCCATCCCTCGCGCAGCGGCACCATGAAGTACGGCGTGAGACTCATCTTCTTGAACTTCCACTGCCCGTTTTGCTTGACATACTCATCGTCATACCGGGCCGCTACAAGAAAGCTCTCTCCTTTATAGACTGGTTTGGCCTCCAGGTACGCGAAGCCGACGCCGCGGTCGCCTTGCAGGCGGATGACATGGTTGTGGATGAACTGCTTGACGAAGGAAATCCCCCGCGGCGTCGCCGGACCGCCAACCTGGGGAGCTTGGCCGGCAGGCAGATTGCCAAAGAAGGCGTTCAGCTCCGCCCTGCCTTGCGCCTTTCCCAGGTGTCCGAAATCTAACACCCCGTCCTCGGTGAAGAGGTTAGCGATGTCGGCGAATTTCCCTTCGTTGACGTACTCATGGTAACGATAGCGAAGGTCGCGGATCGCCTCGCGGTCGTTGAGTTCCTGCACCTTGGCTTCCAGTTCCTTGATCCGTGCCTCAAGATCCTGCGCCATAAATACTCCCTCCTTTAAGAGCATGTACTGACTTGTGA
>DATLYA010000135.1:0-10390 GCA_035575235.1 Candidatus Methylomirabilota bacterium | reverse complement strand
GATCTGGTGCTGATGGATATCGCCATGCCCGGCATGAATGGCATGGACGCCACACGGCGGATCAAATCGCAGCCGAACGCGCCGCGCGTCGTCATGTTAACATCGTACGACATTGAGCGCTATCGCAGCGCAGCGCGAACGGCGGGCGCGGATGGGTTTATCTGCAAGGCGCACTTCGACTCCGAACTGCTGCCTCTGCTGGAGACCTTGCTTAGCGAGCGGAGTTCCTACTCGTCATGACAGCCTTTTTCGCTTCTCAAGGAGTGTAGTATGCCACAGCAAGCGGCTCACCAAGGTCACACACAACACCAGGGATTCATCGTATGGGATCACCAAGGCATTGTGGTGCGCTGGCCGGATGGGTCCTCCCATCGTTTCTCCTGGGAGACACTCCATCACATTAGCCAGTGCGAGGCGTGCCATGAGCAAAGTCAGCGGCGCACCCCGATCGCTCACGGCTCAACTTCGCTCACTCTTCCTCAAGCAACATAACCGCGTAAAAGAAAAGGAGACTTACGCATGTCGTTTTACATTAAGCGGACATATGTCGATACCCAGCCCGGGATCGAACTGGTCAACATTCACTACACCTGGACGCCGGTCGGGCAACAACCCAACTGGGAGGCGCATCGCGAAACTCGCGCTATGCCTCGCGGCGGCACGCTCATTCGCGGCCTGGGCGGCACCACGGTTGCCGAGTCAGGCGAGTACGTGCAGACGCTCGCTCAGACCGTGGAACTGCCGGATGACGGCGTCCGACGGAAGGTGATTCGCCTGCCAAAGGATGTGTATGATCCTGCCACAGGGCGGTACGTCGAGCACTACGCCTTCCATCACTATTATGAAGTCTTTCGCGACGGCAAACGGGAAGTCAGTCCCGTCTATACCGAAGAGATCGTGAGCAAAGAAGTCGAATACATTGACTACACGGGCAAGCTGGGCGGCATGTGCATCTTCTGGAGCATCTATGATTGGGATGCTCCGCAATATCAGCCGACCGAGGAGCCGCGCTTCATTGAGAAGTTTGGCGAGGATAGTCCCTATCGCTCGTTCAAGTTTTACGGGGCGGAGGACAAAGAGAACTTCTCGCGCATCCGCACGGAGCTGTTGCAATCGTTGCCGGCGCCGCGACGATTCGTCGGAAAAATCTACGGACCAAAGGGCGCACAGATTCACCAGCGCTGGCATGTCGGAGGCATGTGGAGTCCCAATGTCGCCGAACGCTGGGAGGATTACTGGGGCTACGTAGTGCACACTCTCTAAGACGAGAACGACACCGGAGGAGGAAGTCGCCAAAGCAGGCTCTTTCTCCTCGTTGCCATTGGCCGCGCTCATGCGTGGAAGTAGCGCATTTCCAGCTCATGCTCAAGTCATTCCACGAACGCGCAGACGCTTCGCTAAGAGAAAGGGGAAAGGCGCGAGTCGGAGAGCGACTCATTCGCTTATTTCAGAGTTCATCAAAAAACGGAGTGATAGGAAATGTAAACTCCTTGGTCACCGCCTGTTCCGAGACGCTGCGCTTGACCTCATAGCTGCGCACGGTGGGCCTTCCCATGAGGAGCGGCGTAATGCGCGTAAAGAGATCGCGCGCCACTTCTCCATCGGCATACGCGGCCAGGGCTTCTTTCGTTTCCCACGTGCTGACGCCGACGACCTCGTTGCCGTTCTGCAGGAGCTGAGCGAGCAGACATCCAGAGAGTTGCTTCACTCGCTCGACGAACTCGTTCAGCACTACCAGCGCTTCTCTTTCCTTCCCCGATTGGATTGTTCCATAGAAGAGACGTGTATGCATACTTTCCTCCGCTCCAATCGTTCATGTCTAAGCGAAAGCCGCGTCAAGAAACTGGATCTGCTCCGGCGAAAGACGCCACCCCGACGCCTGACAGTTTTCCTCGATGCGCGCCAGCGTATTGGATTTGGGAATGACGACGACAGGGGGCCGCGAGGTGCACCAGTTCAACGCCACTTGCGCCAGGGTCTTCTGCGCATAAGTCGCCACCTGCTCCAAGGCTTGCATCCGCCGCAGATACATCGCCGCCTGCCCCATGGCCGGCATCCGCCAATTCTGTGGAAACCATGAGCGGGTGGCCAGGCGTCCGTCATCCAACGGCGTATAGGCAATAATCGTGATGCGCTGCATCAGGCAATAGGGCAACAGATCCCGCTCGATCTCCCGACGGTTGAGGTTGTATAAGACTTGGTTCGAAACAATCGGATACTTGCTCATCGCCGCCTGCGCCTGGCGAAGCTGGTCAAGAGAGAAATTACTGACGCCAATATGTCGCACCATCCCGCGATCCACCAGCGTCTCCATCGCCCGCAGGGTTTCCTGAATGGGGATAGACCAGTTCGGCCAGTGGATCTGGTAAAGGTCAATGCGGTCGGCATCCAGCCGACGCAGACTGGCTTCCGCCGCCCTGAGGACGTCGTCATAACGCAGATGATCTGCTGACACCTTCGTCGCCAGGAAGACCCGGTCGCGGACGCCTTTGACAGCCTGGCCGACGATGTCTTCTGTACCGTAGATCTCTGCGGTGTCGATAAAGGACGCTCCTAACTCAATGCCGCGGCGTAACGGCTCCACGCCGCCGCTGTATCTCCAGACTCCGAGCCCAATCTCTGGAATCATGACGCTGCTGTTACCAAGCGGTTTGAGCTCCATAGAATTCCTCCTTTACGGATAAAGGCCCCAGGACAGGTTAGAGCTCATCGATGCCTTGCGTCCCTGCTGACTGAGCGGACTCTTCCGGTGGACGGAGCGCATCCACGACGCTCAAAAATTCCTCAAACGGCAAGGCCGGCAACGTACGCACCTCAAACGCCCCATGCCCTGCGGCCAGCACCCCGCGCCGAAAGAGATGCTTGATCGCGTCCCTGTCCGGCACCTCAATAATCGAGACAAAGTCATATTCTCCCAAGGTGGCGTAGAGATCCACAATTTTGTAATTCGTCCGGGCAAAGAAAATTTTGGTTTCCTCATAGATTGCCCGGGCTTGTTCGATGCTCATGGCCCCCTCACGAGTCAGTTTCAAGAGCACAACAGCGCGCGCCATAACGTCGTCTCCTTTTTTGCGGCCTTGATTCTTTCTCGGTGCAGAGCGAACTCCACCGCCTCGCAAAAACTGATCGCCTCGCGAAGAGCGTCACAAGGATCCGTCGTTAATGCGTCTCGACCTCGGCCTGCACCAGGACCGGGGTAACGATATGCCCTGCGGCTCGATCTAAATCGCTCTCGTTCGCCGCGCGAAACGCGGCCGCCGGCGCTTCGCAGCGCAGACATCGCCGAAAAGCCGATTCATAAATACGTCGTTCTTCCTGGTTGAGATGATAGCGTTCAATCACTCGATCGCCGGCGGCTTTCTCTTCAGCGGTCATCACATAGTGCACCCAGCCGCATTCACAACAAGTGACAAATCGTCGATCCAGCAGAACGCGGCTCTTGCCGCGTCTTCCTGCATTCTCCTGGGGAGTCATTGATCACCTCTTGGCGCTACGACAGGAGCAGGCGAGAGCGCTGCCCCTGGTCGTTGCCCTATGGCTCAAAAGCATCAGCGGGAATGGGCGAATCCTCACTGAGTTCGTTCAGCCCGAGACCACCTCTCGTAACGTGCCGTCAGGCAATTGATCAACGGTAAAAGACTTCAGAATCGCCTGTTCCGAAAGGCTCCGTTTGACCTCATAACTGCGGACGGTCGGCTGCCCCATAAAGAGCGGCGTGATCCGGGAGAAGAGTTCGCGCGCCAGTTCACTATCCACATAGGCCGCCAAGTCTTCTTTCGTCTCCCAGGTGCTGATCCCGACAATCTCATGACCGTTTTGCAGGAGTTGCGCCAGCAAACAACCGCGCTGCTGTTTGACGCGGTCCACGAATTCATTCAATACGGCGAGCGCTTCCTGTTCTTTCCCCGTTTGGATCGCGCCGTAGAAGAGACGCGTATGCATATGCGTTGCCTCCTTTCTCCTCTGTTACAGGGTATGGAGAACGTACCCCCAGTAGCTCTCCCAGCGTTCCTGACGGTTTGGCGTCCACATGCCGCCGACGTGCCAGCTCTGATGCACCTGCGCCCCTTTCGGGCCGCGAATGCGTCCGACAAACCGGCGGGGCGGCGGCAAGGATTGCAGCATCTCGGAGCGAATCCGCGAAAAGGTCTCTTTATCCTCCGCCCCGTAAAACTTGAACGAGCGATAGGGACTATCCTCGCCGAACTTCTCAACGAAGCGCGGCTCCTCGGTCGGCTGATATTGCGGAGCATCCCAATCATAGATGCTCCAGAAGATGCACATGCCGCCGAGGTTGCCCTGAAAATCGAGATACTCAACCTCTTTGCTGACAATCTCTTCGGTATAGAGCGGGCTTTGTTCGCGCTTGCCGTCGCGGAAGATCTCGAAGTAGTGATGGAAGGCGTAGTGGTCACTATAGCCGCCGGGGGCGGACGCATCGGGAATCGCATTGGGCAGACGCAGCACCTTGCGTCGGACGCCGTCATCGGGCAGCTCAATACGCTCGCTGGTCGTTTGCACCAGCTCACCCGACTCATCGAGCGTGGTGCCGCCCATGCCGCGGACGAGAACGCCGCCACGGGGCATCATACGGGTTTCGCGATGCGCCTCCCAGTTAGGCATGTCGCCCAGCGGCGTCCACGTGTAATGGATATTGACAAGTTCTATCCCAGGCCCGCTATCGACGTAGGTTTTCTTCATATAGAACGAGAGTGACATCGAGATTTCCTCCTTTTGCGCCCAGCGATCAGAGTCGACGCTATCGCAGCTTCTCCCTAGCACGAACATTGGCTACGAGCAATTTTCTCGCAAGCCTCAGAGTTGTACTGATCAGTCGCCCGCACTGACGTCACCGCCCCCGCTTTGACGAAGAAGTCGGTCATGACATATACAGCATGGAAGGAGGACGCCTATGCCTCTTGTTGACGCCCATGTGCATTTACGGACGGGAAAACTCTCGGGGACTCTGAGACCCGCCTCGGTAGAGCTGGCATTATCGCTGCTGCAGGAGGATATGGAACAGGCAGGCGTCGCCACCTCTCTCGTGGTGACTTATCCTGAAGATATCCCCACGCTGGCGCGAGAGGCGTCTCGTTTTCCTGGTCGATTGTACAGTCTGCTGTGGTTCGACTCCCGCCGGCCGGAAAGAAGCCTGCATGAGCTCATTTCCCTTGTTGATCGATTTCCTACCGTGCTCATTGGCGTCAAAACGGTCTTTCCGTACCTTTCTCAAAGCCTGCTGCAGCGGGAGTTTTTCCCGCTGTATGCGTTGTGTCAGGAGCGCCAGCTTCCCATTCAATTTCACTGCGGCGGTAGTCCCACTATGGAGATGCTCTGTCATCCGAATCTATTTGCCGCGCTCGCCCGCGCCTTTCCCCGACTGACGCTGGTGTGTCTCCATAGCGGGGGAGGCTGGTATCAAGCGATGCCCCCTCTCCTTGCCGCGTACGCCAATATCTTCCTTGAGGTTGAAGGCATCCAGCTGCATGAGGCGCAGTTGAACCTTCCGCCGCGTGTGCTGCCTTACCTGCTCCAACAGGCGGACACGACGAAGATCATGTTTGGCAGCGACCGCCTTGTGCGGGAAGAGAAGTACTTTCGTCGCGTGCAATTCATTCAGAGTATCCCGCCGCCCCACCGTGACCATGTCTGCTACCGCGCAGCAGCCCGCGTCTACCGGCTGCCGATGGCGGCGGACGGCTGAGCCGTAAGGATGTGTCATGCGCGCGTTATCTACCTTTCATTTACGCACCCGGCTCTTTCTCCTCGTCGTCCTCGCTGTTCTTCCTGCGTTGGGGGTAATTCTCTTTAATGACCTGGAGCAGCGCCGCTTTGCCGCACATCAGGCGCAAGAAGACGCTTTACAGTTGGCGCAGCTGGCCGCCGCCGAGCAAGCGCAACTGATCCAGGGCGCGCATCAACTCTTAAGTGCGCTCGCCCAATTGCCAGCGGTGCGTGAAGGCGACGCCAAGTCATGTGCAGAATTGTTCGCCAAGCTGCTCAACCAATACCCTGTCTATGTCAACCTGGGAGCCTCGCGTGCAGACGGCGCGGTGTTTTGTAGCGCGTCTCCACTCACGCAGCCGGTGAATGTCTCCAGTTTCACCTGGTTTCAGCGGGTGATGCAGACCTGGGATTTTAGCATTGGAGACTATCAAAAAAGCGCGATCTCGGATGAGTTCGTTTTGGTCGTCGGGTTTCCCATTTTTGACAAGCAAGAACAAATTGCCGGGGCGGTGGCTGCTTCACTCGATCTCCGTTGGCTCAGTCAATTGGCTGTTCAAGCTCGACTTCCTCAAGAGGCTACGCTCACGGCAGTTGATCGTAACGGCGTTGTTGTGGCGCGGTATCCCGATCCGCAACAATGGGTCGGTAGAGTGCTTCAGGAAGCGCCGCTGATCAACGCAATGCTGGCCCAAGAAGAAGGGACAACTGAGATCCAAGGGGGAGACGGCGTGTCGCGTCTGTACGCTTTCACCCAGGTGCGGGAAGCCGGCGATGTCGGCCTGCGCGTCAGTGTTGGCATCCCGATGGCGGTGGCTTTTGCGCATGTTCACCGTCTTCTCGTGCGTAATCTCACCACGCTAGGCATTGTCACATTGCTGATGCTTGGCGTCGCATGGGCAGGCAGCGACCTGTGGGTCTTGCGCCCCGTGTACGCCCTCCTGCGCGTCACGCAGCAGTTACGCGCGGGGGATTTACACGCGCGGACCGGGCTGCCGCAAGGGTTTGGGGAACTCGACCAATTAGTCGTGGCGTTTGACGACATGGCCGAAGCGCTCGAGCATCGTGAGATAGACCAGCGCCGCGCGCAGGAGGCAATGCAGCAGCTATCCCGCCGGCTCTTGGAAACACAAGAGAACGAGCGGCGCGCCATTGCCCGCGAGTTACATGATGAGTTCGGACAGGCGCTGCAAGCGCTCAAAATCAATCTCCAGACAGCGCAACGGTTTCCTACTGATGGCGCGCAACGCGTGGCGGACAGCATTGAGATTGTGGATCGCACGTTGCAACAGGTGCGAAACTTGTCGCTGGATCTGCGCCCTTCCCTTCTAGATGATTTAGGGCTGGTCGCCGCTCTCGAATGGTACATCGAGCGTCAGACGCAACGGACCGGGATAGCTGTCCATTTCGCCGCCGAGCCGCCGGAGCTGCGCCTGGAGCCAACGCTGGAGACCGTCTGCTTCCGCGTGGCGCAAGAAGCCTTGACCAATGTCGCCCGGCATGCGCACGCACGCAACGCCTGGGTCGAGCTTCGCCAGCGCGACGCGGACGTCCATCTTGTCATCCGCGATGACGGTGTGGGGTTCGACTCTCAGGCTGCACGAGCGAAGGCTGCCGGAGGAGCAAGCTTTGGCGTCCTCGGGATGCAGGAACGGGTAGAGCTAGCGGGCGGGCAGTTCGATATTACGTCGACGCCGGGTCAGGGGACCGAGATTCGCGCGCGGTTTCCGCTGTCGTCGCTCAGGGGCGTTGCCGGCGTGGCGGCGCCCGGGACGGCGTATTCTCCCGCCCTCTCGGCAAGAGAGCCGTAGTCCTGGAGGGCATAACAACATCTTAGTTTCTGCCCAGCACCCAAGGATACGGAGAGGCGAGGCGGAGAGCGCCTCTACAACTCCTTTACAATCGCACCTCCCACGGGCGTCCATTGCGCAACAACCAGAATCCCCCCTCGGTAAATGGGTTATAGGCCCCCTGGCGGCGCAAGTAGACACTGTAGAGCGCACGCGCGCCAACCGGCCCCCAAATGTAGCCACGAAAAAGATGAGGTAAGGGAAGTTGCGCCACGAGACGGTCGCGCCGCGCCCAGGTCCGAATTTCCTGTTCAGTCGGACGATGCTCTGGCAGCGACGGCAGGCGTTGATCCTTGCGCGGCGCGCCGTCTAACCACATGGGTAAACAGTTCATATGAGTGAAACCGTCAAGGGTGTAGTAGAGCACCGCTTGCGTGTACTCGCCGGAGTCATCACGGTGTCTGACGGGCGTCGCACGGATCTCTTGTTGCGTCGCTTCCGTGCTCCAGAGCCGGCCTCGCTGAATGACCTCGCAGAAAGAATGGAGGAGAAAGCAGAGGCGTTCTGACGACTCTGTAGTAAGGATCTGTCGCCAAGGAAACGGAGGGGCGACCCACACGGAACAGACGCGTAAGCCCGGATCCGCCCCTGCTTGGGGCAGCATCACCGTGGTGTTGTGGGAACGCTTCCAGTTCGGCTCCTGCCCTATCCGAGTCGTGGTCCAGTGTAGGAGGACCGTCTCAACTCCTTCTTCAGCATCGCGCCATTCGTGACGAAGAAAGAACATAGAATTTACTAATAGCAAAAAGTTTATATTCTGTGCAAAATCTTCGAGCGGCTATGTGTCGCCGCTCGCCGCCGGCCGCAGCTCGGGAGCCGCCGGCGTATCGTCCCAGAACAGATGCGGATCAAGTTGTGGGAACAACGCATCCTGCCGCTCTATTTCTTGCAACAGCGCCCACTCCTCGTCGCCTAAGGCGTCTCCCGCCGCATAGCGTTCGGCCATGCGCCGGCAGCGCTGGAAGTGCGCAAAGTGCAGCGCTGCGCGCTGTCGCGCATGATCTGGCGTATTATTGGTGCCGATCATAAACGGCCAGTCTGAAGATTCTAGGAGCAGCAACTCCCGACCGCATTGGCGCATGAGGCGAAGGAGCGAGCGGTCCATCTTCTTTCCTTGCAACACGGCTCCCAGTTGCCGCAGTTCAGCCTCTGCCTGGTACAGATTGCGCCAGACGCCGCGCGTACTGGCTTGCCACCAGACCCGATGGTCGCCGCCGTCGCCCCACGATGATTCTTTGAGCCGAACTGTTCGCTGCGGAGGAGACTGCGCGAAATACTCACTGCAGGTGGCGGGAGTCACCTCGCCCTCAGTGGTGAACCGCCGCAGCACTTCATACAGCCACTGTGGTCCCTCGAACCACCAGTGACCAAACAGTTCGGTATCGAAGGCGGCGACCACTACTCCTCGCTCGCCAGTCAGCTGCCGATGACGCCGCAGGCGTTCGCGGACAACGCCAACGAAATGCGCAGCGTGTGTAGCAGTTTGTGCGACCGCCCATTCGGGCACATACGGTTGCTTGTGAGCTAAATCTGCGCGACGGTCTGTGATGCGCCAGTAGCGGAGACCGCCATCGCCTTGTTTTTTATGAAACTCCAGGTAGACCGGGGCTCCAGGATAGCCGGCGTCATGTTGCCAGACGCGCGCGGTGGTTTCGAAATCACGCGCAAACACGGCGACTGGATGCGCTGCGGGGCCACTGTCGCCATCGACCCAGTGCAGACGGCACGGCGAATGGCGCTCATAGGACGGCGGACTGCCGGTGAGTTGACGCGCGTCAACAATAAAATAGCGGATGTCTATATCAGCAAGGATCTGATCAACGGCCTGCCGTCCTTCAGAAACAAGACCATCTATGCCTGGAAGCGGCGGGGTCCAGTAGGAGGCGGGTCGATAGGCGCATTCAGGCAGCCAAAATCCCTGGGGACGCGCTTTGAAGTGCTGTTGGTACGAGGCGGCGCCAATCCGCACTTGCGCTCGCACACTCTGTTCAAAGCCAAGGAGCGGCAAGTACGCATGCGTCGCGGCGGAAGTCAGAATCTCTATCTGTCCTGCTTGTTGCAGACGGCGGAAGGCCTGCACGATATTAGAGGACAGACCGCTCACAAAAAATACCGTTGCGCGTTGGTAAAAATCCTCCCATAGCCTCGCCAATCGCGCCAGATAGCGCTCATTGCTGGAGAGGAACGCGCGGTGATCTCTGCGCGCGGCGTCCGACTTTTGCTCCAGGTAACTGAGAAGCTGCGAAGCGAAATGCGGATGGGCAAGCTGCTCCAGCAGCACCGGCGTGAGCCCTATCGTCACTTTGGGCGAAATGCCTTGCCATGAGAGCCGCCTGAGCGCATACAGAAGAGGCAGGTAGGACTCCACGACCGCTTCAAAGAGCCACTCTTCTTCCAGGCGGTCATGCCCAAGCACGTACGGAAGATGGGAGTGGAGCACGAGCACGAAGGCTCCGGAGCATTCAGCCATGAGCGTGTAATTCTATAGCGCTGGGCGTTATCATGAGGCAACCGCTCTGGGGGAGCGTTCTCGTCACGTCCGCTTCGTGCCAGCGATAGTGCGTTGATAGAGGTCCACGTAACGCGTTGCCGATTCACGCCACGAAAAATCCTGCGCCATGGCGTTGCGCACGAGGCGTCGCCACGCCGAGGGATTGGCAAAAATGGCGAGCGCCTGGTTGACCGCGCTGAAGAGCGCGTCCCCACTTGCGTCCTGGAACACAAAACCCGTCCCTTCGCCAGTCTCGGGATCAAACGGCATGACGGTGTCTTTCAGTCCGCCAGTTGCGCGCACGATAGGAATCGTGCCGTAGCGA
>DATLYA010000134.1:0-3499 GCA_035575235.1 Candidatus Methylomirabilota bacterium | reverse complement strand
ATACACCGGCTTTCCCCCTAGAGCGACAAGGCGGTTCTGCCGTCGCACAAACCACACTTTTGCCATAAGTAGTTTCCCTTACCCGATAGGTTCTATGTTAAAGTTACCCTTATCCTGTTCAAGGTAAGACGTGAAGCGTGATACATACACACAATACGCCTCATACCACGCCTCATGTCTCACGGGATAATCCGCACAATCTCCGTTTGCATGGGCGTCCCGGTCACAATCGCTTCTTGCTCTGTGACATAGACGTTTACTTCACTACGCACGCCAAATTCACCGGCGAGGTAAATGCCCGGCTCGATGGAAAAACAGCTCCCCGGCAACACGCGCCGTTCGTCTTGGGTTTCTAAACCGTCCATATTCGCGCCGTTGCCGTGCACCTCTTCGCCAATCGAATGACCGGTGCGATGCACGAAGTAATTTCCATAACCGGCATCAGTGATGACTTTGCGCGCGGCGGCGTCAACCTCGCAGCCGCGGAATGACTGTTCTCTGGCGATGCGGTCTTTGACGAAGGCGATCGCCGCATCGCGCGCATTGCGGACAATGGTGAAAATTTCCTGGTGCCGATCAGGCACGACGTTGCCCATAAACCCAGTCCAGGTATAGTCCGCATAGACGCCGTCAGGTTCTTTCGCCCACAGGTCAATCAGCACAAAATCGCCCGGACGGATCAATCCCGAATCCGGCGTCGGTTCAAAATGCGGGTCGGCGCTGTGCGCGTTGATCGCCACGATAGGCGGGTGGTTGGCGACCAAGCCGCGGGCGGCAAATCGTTGAAGGATGAACTGTTGCACAGCGTATTCTGATACTGGCGTGTTCTGATGAATATAAGCAAAGGCTTCATCGACTGTCTCACGCACCCCTGCCGCAGCGCGCAAGTGGCTTTGCCATTGCGCAGCGGACCAGACGGCCTCAAACCGTTGCACCAGATCAGCCGAAGAGGTCACTTCGATCCCCAACTGCCGCACCAGTTCAACCGTGCCGGCGTCAACGCGTGAGACGTATGGAATCGCGTTGCCGGGCGAATACTGCATGGCCAGCCTGCGCACGCCGCGTAAGGTCTCAGCCAGCGCAGCGTGTAGTTGCTGCCAGGACAGAAAGATGCGCTTCTGCCCAGACAGGGCGTCCAGACGATGAGGCTCCACGCTCGACACTACCCCTGCCGGCTCGCCCTCGGATGGGATATAATAGTACCAACGCCTCGTAGAAATCTGACGAGCATCAAGTCCCAGGATACGGTACGCTAAGGGGTCGCTGCCACGGAAGTCACAGAAGAGCCAGCCGTCTACCCCTTCCTGGCGCAGTGCCTCCTGAATTTCTCTCATGCGCTGTTCCGTCATGGTTTTCTCCCTTCTGTTGCGACGCTGGGAGTGAGGTGGTAATACTAACGAGCGGAGGTTTAGAATGAAAGAAGGCATCCATCCGAAATACCAGAAATGCGTGGTGGTGTGCGCTTGCGGCAACACCTTTGAGACCCGTTCCACCGTACCAACGCTGCATCTGGATTTGTGTTCGCAATGCCATCCCTTCTATACTGGCAAACAACGCATCGTGGACACCGCCGGGCGGGTCGAGCGGTTCCGCAAGCGCTACAGCAAAGTGGCGGAAGCGGTTCGGTAGCTATCTCCTTTCCTTCTTCGTGATTTTCGGTAGGGGCGTTCAGGTGAACGCCCCTACTTTTTATTTCCTTGCTAATATTTGTTCGCTAGAAAAATTCTATGAGCGATACTCTTCTCGGTAAACTCACTGAGGTCGAACAGCGCTTCCAAGAACTGGAAGATGCACTCGGCCGTTCGGAGATCCTTGGGAATCCCAAGGAATACGCGCGCCTCGCCAAGGAACGCTCGTCTCTCGAGGAGCTCGTTCTGTGTTTTCGCGAGTGGCGAAAAACTAAGGAGGAAATCGAGAGTAACAAATCCTTGCTCGAAGACAGCGATCCGGCCGTTCGCGAACTCGCCTGGGAAGAACAAAAGTCGTTAGAAGACAAATATGCCAGGCTTGAGGAGACCTTGCGCCGGTTGTTGCTTCCCAAAGATCCGCTGGATGAGAAGAACGTCCTCTTGGAAATTCGTGCTGGGACTGGCGGCGAGGAGGCCAGTCTGTTTGCCGCCGATCTGTTCCGCATGTACAGCCGCTATGCCGAAAACCACGGCTGGCGATTGGAAATCATGAGCGCGAACCCGACCGGCCTTGGCGGCTTTAAGGAAATCATCAGCATGATTGAAGGGAAAGGCGCGTACAGCCGCTTGAAGTATGAGGGCGGCGTGCATCGCGTGCAGCGGGTGCCAGAGACGGAAGCCTCGGGACGCATTCATACGTCCGCTGTTACCGTCGCCGTCTTGCCGGAAGCGGATGAAGTGGATGTCCACATCGATGAAAAAGATCTGCGGATTGACGTATTCCGCTCCTCTGGTCCAGGGGGACAAAGTGTGAATACGACGGATTCCGCCGTGCGCATCACGCATATCCCTAGCGGTATTGTCGTGTCGTGCCAGGATGAGAAATCGCAGCATAAGAATAAGGCCAAAGGCCTGAAAATCCTGCGCGCCCGGCTGCTCGAACGCGCTCGCGAGGAACAGCAGGCCGTGATTACTGCTTCACGCCGCAGTATGGTGGGCTCCGGAGACCGTTCTGAACGCATCCGCACGTACAACTTCCCACAATCACGGTTGACTGATCATCGTATCAATATGACGGTGTACACGTTGGATCGCGTGCTCGACGGCGAACTAGATCCCATTGTGGACGCACTCGTGGCGTTCCATCAAGCCGAAGCCTTGAAAGCGCAAGGAGAGTCGCAACCCGCGGCGTAGCAGGCGTACGAGAGCGATGCAGGATAAGCCGCCGGAAACAAGGGCTCTCCGTACGCCGCCGTTTTCCCTGACAACCACAGACGGTATGAAATCCGTAGCCGCGCTGCTGACGGAAGCAGAAGCCATCCTACGCACGCAGGGCGTCGATACTCCGCGGCTTGATGCCGAAGTGTTGCTTGCGCACTGCTTAGGCGTAAGCCGAGCTCAACTGTATACTCGTCTTAGCGCAGAGGTGTCGCCTACTGACCACGCAGTGTTCTCCCAGGTGATCGGGCGTCGCGCGCGCCGTGAACCGCTTGCTTACATTACCGGCGTCCGTGAGTTTTGGTCGCTCGAATTCCATGTGACACCGGATGTCCTTATCCCTAGACCCGAAACGGAGCTAGTGGTCGAAACCGCGCTCCGGCTGCTCGCGCGGGCAACAAGCAACAGGCGACAGGCAACAGGCTGCCCGCCCGCACTCCGCATTCTCGACCTTGGCACGGGCAGCGGCTGCATTGCTGTCGCACTGGCGAAAGAATTGCCTGAAGCGGAGCTGTGGGCAAGTGACAGTTCGGCGGCTGCGCTTGCGGTGGCTCAGGAGAACGCCAGAAAACATGGCGTAGCGGATCGTTTGCATTTTCTCCAGGGAGACGGGTTTGCGCCACTCAACAAGCACACGGCGCATTTTGATCTTC
>DATLYA010000133.1:0-3237 GCA_035575235.1 Candidatus Methylomirabilota bacterium | reverse complement strand
AGCGTTGCAGCGGTATGATCCAAAGCGCGGCGTTGCCTTTCAAACGTACGCCCGGTATCGCATTCAGGGCGAGATCATGGAGTATTTGCGCTCGCTCGACTGGGTGAGCCGTTCCGTGCGCGCCTGGGGCAGGCGGGTGTCAGCGGCCCGGACGCGCTTAACCGGAAAGTTCGGACGCGAAGCGTCGCCAGAAGAAATGGCGAAGGAGCTCGGCGTCTCGCTGGAAGAATACTATCGGGTCGATCAAAAAGTGAATGATGCGACCTTGCTGAGCTTAGAAGATCTCAGTGTCGCTTCGGAGGAAGAATGGCGCCGCGCGCAGGAAAAGTTCGCCCATAATCCTTTTCAAGATCCGCTCGTTTGCGTGGAAGGAAAAGATTTAGTAGAAAAACTGGCCTCGGCGATCGACACCCTGCCTGAGCGAGAGCGGCTCGTGGTAACGCTGTACTATCATGAGGAGCTCACATTACGAGAGATTGGCGAGATGTTGGGGTTAACGGAAGGCCGCATCTGTCAGATTCATTCACAGGCAGTGCTCCGGCTGCGTCAGGCATTGGGAGAGCAGCCTGTCGAGGAGACTCCCTCGGCAAAGCTGCGCAAACGCGTAGAGGTGAGCACGCCTAGCGTGACGTCCATTGAGGAGACTCCCTCGGCAAAGCCGCGCAAACGCGTAGAGGTGAGCACGCCCAGTGCGGCCTCTACAAAACTGGCGGCCAGGGCGAAACAACGCGCATGGAATGGCGGGAGATAAACTGGGCTCGTCGCAGGTGGATGAAGATGCGTCTCCAACTAGTGCTCATGCAGATAATGATTGACGCGCTTCTCTTTATTCTCCCAACTTACGGGCAGGAAGCTTCGCACGAGGAGCAGCCGGCAAGCCGTTCCCCATTAGAAACCTCGGCGCATCCTCCGTGGGCTCCCTCTGCGAGCGTCCCGGCGACTGTCACAGATATACAGGTCAGTACAGGGCGGGTAGAACTGAGGCTGTCCGCCCCGGTTGCGTTTCATCCTGGCTCAGTGCGCGGCGGCGCTCGACGCCCTCGCTATTATGTTGACTTGACGCCTGCATTACTGAACCGCCATCTTCCCTCTCTCTCTGAAGTTGCTGATGGGCCAGTGCAACGCGTCCGCCTCTCGCAGCACCAGGCGGGTACGGTCAGAGTAGTGCTTGATCTGCGCGAGCCGAGCGCCTTTCGCGTGACTCCTTTGACAGGCCCTTACCGCCTCCTTATCGCTCCAGATGCGGGAGCAGTCGGCGCCGGTCAACCAGCCGGAGACCTTTCTCAGCGCGCCGCGCGCACAGCCGAAACTTCTCAACAAGAAATAACCGCTGAAAAGCCCTCTGTCGCCTCTTCCTCCCCCGCTGAATGGTCTCTCCAGGCTGAGCGTACGCCCGCGCCGCATCTCACGTCGTTCTTGACGTCGGAGCCTGTACCGCTGAAGCCCTCGCCGCTGCATGATTCTTTGCTCCCCATGCCTGGGGTGTTTTTTGTTGATTGGCCGTGGGAGCGCGTGTGTCAGGAACGACGGTGTGTAAGCAGTGGGGAGGGTCGGAGGGAGGCGCAGAAGACCGAAGCAGGAGCGGCAGGCGTTGTTCAGTCTGCCCTTGCACAAACCACCGTCAACGTGGAGGCGTTTCACCAAGAGAGCCACCCTGCCGAGACTGTCGCGCGGGGCGCCGGGCAGACGAATAGGGGGACTGTCATGCATGAACTCTGGATGATCGTGGCGGCTGTAAGCGTCGTGTTGTCATTCCTGGCCGGGAGTGGAGTTGTCTTGTTGTGGAATTTCCGGCGACGAGGCCGCTCGCCTGAAAAGAGCGAGGGCTGGGAAGCGCGCATGGTCTACTTAGAAGAGGCGATGCACCGTGCAGGAGCGCTCAATAGCAGTTTTTTCCATTCTCTGGAAATCTCACAAAACCGCCTGGAAGCTTTGCTGACGCAGGCTGACGTGGCCGAGCGGAACTTGCGCCGTCTCCTGCATCAGGCCGCAGTTGCCGGGGGGACACAGCCAGGCCGTACGGAGTCTTACACAACAGCCGCCTTGCTGTTGTCGGAAGGAGAAGAGGCTCAGCATGTGGCGCGCACGCTTAAACTTCCGCTGGCGCAAGTGCGTTTGCTCCAGGAACTGCAGCAGCACGCGCAGAAGGAAAAATCGGCCAGTCAGGCGGAAAAATCTACCGGGTTGCAGAATGGCGGCGCCATGAGCTCGCTCCTGGACGATGTAAAGAATGGCGTTAACGGCATTAAGGGGAACGGTATACATATTGCTCAGAACGGGCGGCAACTATGAACGCAGCAATGTACAAAGCACTGTCTGGCGCCATTGTGCAAACTCGGCGGCTTGAAGCGGTGACGCAAGATCTTGCGAACGTCAACACTGCTGGTTACAAAGGCGAGCGCTTGGCGTTTCGCGAAGTGTTGGAAGCGCCGCGACCGCGCAAGCAGCAGAGCGGCGGGCAGGTCGCGGTCAGCGAACAGCGCACGGATTTGTCTCCCGGCGCCATACATTACACGGGCAATCCCTTGGATCTTGCCATCATGGGGGACGGTTTCTTTACCGTGCAGACGCCGCGCGGCGTGCGCTATACACGGCAAGGGACGTTTAGTCTGTCGGCGAATAACACCATCGTCATGCCTTCTGGAGAGCCATTATTGGGCGAGGGCGGACCGATTCGAGTGGATGGAAGCAAGGTGGAGGTGACCGCCGCCGGCGTGGTGCTGGTGAATGGTGAAGAAGTAGACCGGCTGAAAATCATGCGCCCTGAAGATCCGCGCCGTTTGGCGCGGGAAGGATACGCTTTCTTCCAGGCGGCGGACGCTGATATGCAGCCGATCAGAGAAGCGGCCGGGGTCATGCAAGGCAACGTGGAGGAGGCAAACGTCAATCCCGTGGAAGCGATGGTCGCCCTCATCGACATTCAGCGTCAATATGAAGCGTACGAACGCGCCATGCGTACACTGGATAGCGTTACCGAGAAGGTCGTGAATGAAACCGGGAGAGTGTAATTAAGAGTGAAAAATGAGGCGTTGGAAATAGAAATCTCGATGTCTCAAAACTTCTTTCCTCTCTTATTCTTCATTCTTCATTGGAAAATTATGCGCGCACTATGGACAGCGGCTACCGGCATGCACGCCCAGCAACTGACGCTGGACGTCATCGCGAACAACTTGGCAAACGTGCAAACCGGCGGGTTCAAACGCAGCCGGGTGGATTTTCAGGACCTGGTCTACCAAA
>DATLYA010000132.1:0-20924 GCA_035575235.1 Candidatus Methylomirabilota bacterium | reverse complement strand
CAATTTTTACTTCTTCATGCGGAGCCGCCTGATAGTGCATGCCGCGCAAGGTTCCCTTTTTTTTGCTGAATACAATGCTCATCTGCACCAGGCGCGGGTTGAGTCCATATGCGGCAAACTCTCTTTGACACCAGGTTCGAGCAAAGAACCCACGTTCATCTTCAAGGCGCTCTGGTTCAATAATGAATACACCTTTAAGTTTAGTTTCAGTGAAGATCATAGATAGACCTGAACCTCAGGAATCGGCACCACAAACCGTCCGCCCCACCCCCGGACATAAGAGATCTGCTCCATCACCTCGTTTTTGAGGTTCCAGGGCAAAATCAAGACATAGTCTGGCTTGGTCTCTCTAATCTTCTCAGGAGGATAAATGGGGATATGCGTCCCGGGCAGGAATTTCCCCTGTTTATAGGGGTTTCTATCGACAACATAGTCAAGAAAATCGGTACGGATGCCGCAATAGTTCAGCAGCGTATTGCCTTTGCCCGGCGCGCCATAGCCCGCAACCGATTTTCCCTGCCGCTTGGCAGTGATCAAAAAATCCAGTAGCTTACGCTTTGTTTCTTTCACTTGTTCGGTAAACGAGCCATACCGCTCAAGGCAGGAAAATCCCGCCCTCTCCTCTCTTGCCAACAGTTCTCCTACCCTGGCCCCGATCGGCTGTGTCCCATTTTCCCTATGTCGGGCATAAATCCGTAAGGAGCCG
Source organism: Candidatus Methylomirabilota bacterium (assembly GCA_035575235.1). Classification (GTDB taxonomy): domain Bacteria; phylum Desulfobacterota; class Binatia; order Bin18; family Bin18; genus SYOC01. Next base: position 20,218 of record DATLYA010000132.1, on the reverse strand, counting down.
CCGTGCGTCGGGATTTCTTCAACGTCAAAGAGGGTTAAGCCATGCGTCGAGAAAATCCTGTTGACCGTCAGAAACGAGAGGTAGGAAAAGTGTTCGTGGTAAATCGTATCAAACTGGTTCTCCTCCATCAGACGCATGAGATGCGGAAATTCCATGGTAATGACTCCTCGCGGCTTGAGGAGAATCTTCATGCCTTTCACAAAATCATTGATATCGGGCACATGGGCTAACACATTGTTCCCGATTAAGAGATCCGCCTGACGCCCGTTCGCCCTCAACTCTTGCGCCGTCTTCTCTCCGAAGAATTTCACTACCGAAGGAATCCCCTTCATCTTTGCCGCCTCAGCGACGTTGGCCGCTGGTTCAATTCCAAGTACGGGAATGTGCCTGGCAACAAAGTACTGCAGCAGATAGCCATCGTTGCTCGCGATCTCCACCACATAGCTCTGGGGATTCAGATGAAATCGCTCGATCACCATGGCGGTGTAGGCTTTAACATGCTGTAACCATGAATCGGAGTACGAGGAAAAATAAGCATATTCGCTGTAAATATGTTCCGGGCTCACATATTCCAGCAGCTGGACGAGAAAGCACTGGTCACAAACGTAGACATGCAGAGGATAGAACGGCTCCATCTGGTTGAGCTGTTCCCTGCTGACGTAGCTCTCACAGAGCGGCGACATGCCCAGATCGACAAAGGTGTGGCGGAGGGGAGTCTGACAGAAACGACAGGAATCCATGTTCAATGCTGCTCCTGAAGGACAAGAACTGCTCAAACTGAGAATTGATGGGCAATAAGAGAATACAATTCGGCGAGGCGCCAGGAGACTCTATCTTCGCACCTCTTTCAGGATAGACAGAATGTTGTCCTGGTGATTTGCCTTTGCGAGATCTGAGGCGGTCCTGCCGGTGTTGTCTTTCAGCTCTCTCCTGGCGCCGCCATCGAGCAGCGCTTTGAGATTGTCCACCCTACTCATTTTCACCGCCGTCATCAGCGCGGTCGTCCCGTAATTGTCGCTGGCGTCAGGATCTGCGCCTTTTGCAAGCAGGGTTTGCACCATTCCAGGTTTGCGACGACGCGCAGCGATGAGAAGAGCAGTGACGCCGTTCTTGTCCCTGGCATTGACGTCCGCCCCCTTTGCGATTAGGGCTTCCGCAATTGAGGGAGCCGCTTCTCCGGCAGCGGCATACATTAAAGGTGTTTTTCCTTCCTTATCCACTGAGTTGACATCAGCCCCTTTAGACAGCAGTACTTGAAGGACAGACTCCTCTCCTTTCTTGGCCGCCCACATGAGGGCAGTTGAGCCGTCTGCAGCCCTCTGATCAACTATGGCGCCATTAGCTAGAAGAGTCTTCACGACGGGAAGTGTTTTCCCGGTCGGGTCTTCCTCTGTAATATTAGCAGCCGCATAAATTAAGGGACTGACGCCATGAGAATCAGTAGTATTGATCTCTGCATCGCTGGACAGCAGCAGTTTTACGCTCTCATCACGCCCTTCGGCAGCCGACCAGATGAGCGGGGTCCAACCATCCGCCCGTCGCGCATCTACCGCTGCTCCTTTGGCGATAAGTAGTTTCGCAATCTGTATATGACCCTGGCTACTGGCAGTCATCAGCGCCGTCGTTCCATCTTTGCTAGCAGCGTTGATCTCCGCCCCCTTGGCTAGCAGCATCTCGACAACTGCTAGATGCCCCTGCCCCGCCGCCCACATTAACGCTGTAAAGCCATCTTGATTTCTCGCATTCGGACTTAGGCCTGAGTCCAAAAACAGTGCTATAGTGCGGACATCTCCTCGAGCAGCACTTGAGACGAAAGCTTCTTCTGTATAGGGCACATTCAAACGCGCCAGCTGTTTTTGAGCAACAATTGCTTTTTCACTCTGCTCCCCTGCCTGTTGGAGAGGAGACGAAAGAGCACTAGCGGAAACAGCCGCTTTGACGATATTGTCTTCCACAGCAGAAACGTTAATGGTCAGGCGCCAACCAACAGTAAAGTATACGCTAGCGAACATTAGTATCGGTAGATTCGCGTATTTCATAAGCTGAGCGGTGCTTTCAATATCACCCCCGAGAAGTCAGTCAGCGCGGATTTTACGGAGCCTTTTGCATAAACGGTCAGAGATCATGCAGAACCGCGGACGCCCGACCCACGGATCGCAGGATCACTTGAACGTCGCCATCTGCATGACCCAATAGTTATTCCCTTGGAGCGGGGCAGTGGCGCTGTAGGAGCCCGTCGTAGTGACAATCCGGTCTTCGGCAATGTCACCGTCAGGCACAGTTATAATCCGCGACGTAAACCCTGTTCCAGGCCCCGTCGTACTTGTCGCTACCGTATTAGCTCCAAAGATCAGTTCATTCGCCGCCGTAGTCGTAGCCGATCCGCTACTAGCCGCAGCCCCCCTACCGCTTGCTCCCGCTGTGACATCCAGGGTGGTTACTCCCCGGTACTCCAAGATGCGAATGTCCGGGTATACAGCCGGCTGACTGAAGGTCACCGTCACCGTGTTGCCGCCACCCACAATGTTCTTTGCGTAGTAAATGGATTGGCGTAACCCCGTCCCACTGGTCGGCCCGATCGCCAGGCTGTAAGTGTTTCCCGCACTGTCCCGTACCGACTGCACGGTTGCCGCCGTGTCGTTCCAGCCCACCACTACGATATTCAAATCCCCCGCCGTCTGGGCGCTGGGATACGTCACCACCACAGTGCCTGTCGGTGACTGGGGTGTGGCTGCGGCGACCTGCACGAAACTGATAGTTTGAGTTGTGGTCGTGTAGGTAAAGCCGTTAGTCAGCGTGCCGCTCTGCCCATCAGGGTTGGTCACGACCACACTGACCACACCAGCCGCATGCGCCGGCGTGGTGGCAGTTATTGAAGTGGCGCTCACCACACTCACAGTGGTCGCCGCCGTCCCGCCAAAACTCACACTGGCTCCCGTAGCGAAGTTCGTCCCTGCAATCGTGACACTCGTCCCTCCACTTGTCGGCCCCGAGGCAGGTGACACACTACTGACAGTCGGGGCAGCGGCGGGCGTCGCGGCCACTGAGAATGTGATTACATAGTCGCTCCCATTGACGTTTCCCAACGCATCGCTGCACCGACAATAGTAATTGTATGTCTGTCCGCCGCTCAACCCGTTAACTGTAGTTGAATGCGAGGTTCCACCTGTCGTCGAGAAGACAGTGGGCATTGACGCATAGGGGGTGCCTGCGGTTGTGGCGTATTTGCACGTCGCATTCTCATCGGTCGTGAGCGACAGGGTTGTCTGGGTTGTCCCTGCCGCCAGCGTGCCGCTCGGCTGCCCATTTGAGAGCACCGGAGGCGTCGTATCTCGCGCTTCCCCAATCGGCGTGTTCATGTCGCCCTGAATCTCACTACCAGTCAAGGCGCGATTGTAGATCCGCACCTCGTCGATCAGTCCCTGGAAATATTCCCCCCAGACACTATTGCCGCCAATGCGCACGGCCCCGCTAGAGGTGACCAGATTGCCAGAGACTCCCTGGCTAGCTACCTGCGTCCCATTGACGTACAGTCGCAGGGTCACGCCATCATACGTTCCAGCCAGATGCGACCACGTGTTGAGTGGCAATGCCGCCGGTCCCGCCACCCCCTGCTCGCCTGAAGTAAAAATATAGACATTCGGGCGAGTCGTCGGGGCACCGGCATAGAGCGTGTACACTAACCCCCCAGGTTGCTCCTTCATGACCGCCGTGCTCCAGTTCGTCGGAGTCACCGTTGGATACACCCAGGCCTCCAGAGTCATGCCGTTGGTCAGATCTAGTGTTGGAGAATCATTCACCGTTACGAAACTGGCCCCGTTGAAAGACAGCGCACTCCCATACTTCCCTTGCGCCGCCCAGGCAGGACCAGTGAGGGTTCCGGTATTGCCGTTCCCTGAGGCATCCGCCGTCGTGCCCCCTGCCCCTTCATTAAACGCATACGCCGCGACAAGACCACTTTTTTGTGGAGGCGTTCCTACACCAAAGGAAATCACATAATCGCTGGTATTGGCATTGCCTGCCGTATCGCTGCACCGACAGTAGTAGTTGTACACCTGTCCGTCTGTCAGCCCGGTTACAATCGTTGAATGCGAGGTTCCGCCTGTTGTCGAGAAAATATTCGCCATCAAATCATACGAGACGCCGGGTGTCGTTGCGTACCGACACGTTGCATTCTTATCGGTGGTGAGACTCAACATCGTCTGGGTTGTGCCCAACGGCAACACACCCGTGGGCTGTCCATTCGAAATTAATGGAGGAGGACCTGGAGGGTTCAGCCCATACACCACCAACTGGTTCGAGAAGGTGGCGAGATACACTTTGCCATTGGCAATCGTTGGAGGAACGTACTTCGCGAAATTGCCAAGATCATCCCTGGCCGCATTCTGTTTGCTGTTCCATAGCTCAACGGCAACGTTCGAAGCATCAAAGGCCTGCAGGATCCCTGGCACGGTCGCAAGGTTAGCGTCGCCCGAAAATGGATGGGATGCCCAAACGATCCCGCTCCCGGGACTGCTTCCATTTGCAGAAATTGACAGCATCGCGCCCGGCATGCCATCCGGAACGACCGTGGGGCCGACAGCAACTGGAGTAGTGTTAAAAAGACCGTTCCCCATTTGTTGGTAAGCTTTGAGTCTATCCGTCTCTGCCCACAGATAGATCAGGGGACCCCAATTAGGGCTGTTCCAGTAGACCGGCGAGCCATGCAGATGGCCATTATCAAAGCTCGTCGCCGCGGTCGCCTGGAAACTCTGGAGAATCTGGTTGTTATCCCCAGCCCTGAAGTGCCCCATATTATTTCGGTCTAAAAGATACAGGACTCCTTCTTTGCCTCCGCCAATTAGCATATTGGTCCCGGGAATTAAGAGAGGTCCGGCTGACCCAAGGTCATGATTCCCGACATTAAGAATATCCTCATTGTACGGCGCGAACCAATCAAGGAGTTGCAGAGTTGGAGTGCTCAGCTTCACAAAGCATGAGCCCATGTTTTTGCCGCCAACGTTAACATCAAAGCTTCCATTAGCCGTCATGAAGTAAATGTTTCCATTGGCATCCGCTGCCAATCCTTGTCCCGATTGCCAGATAGAGGTTCTGGAACCTGTCGGTGAAGTGTTGAAGACCGCACGCTGCTGCAACGTGGCGGCATCGTAGCCGAAAACCCAGCCGTGATAGGGGTCTTGATCTCCATGGGATCCAAAAGCGATGTAGACCACACCATTCAGCAGAAGCAGACTAGGACGGTTCAGTTGGCGGAGCTGATTAAAAGTGATTGTTCCGCCTACACTCCCATCTCCAGTTCCTGGAATAGTGGCGGTAATTACCACAGGACTTCCAGTTTTCTCCTGGCCGGTAGTGATATCCAGGGCGTGAAGTCGGTTAAAATACGAATTGTTTTCCTTGGTTTTCGCTACGCAATAGAGCGTCTTGGTGGAGATGTCGATAACTGGCGTACTGGTAATGCCTATGATTGGTTGAATATCTACAAGTTCGCCCGTATCTTGATTCGGAACTGGTGGTCCGAAATTGCGCGTCCACAAAGGAGCGGAAGCGTTTGGGTCGTCTGCGTCAAAAGCATAGACGCTGTTGTTCATCGTAGCGACGTAGACGACATTATGAACTCCTTTATTGGGAATGGTTACGTTCGGGACATACAGCGGTTGGGCGTAGATCTGCCCATCGACCGCCCGAGAGAACAGCTTGCCAAACTGATTAACCGTGACATTCGATACGTTGAGAATCGTCTCATTGAGATTGGCGCCGGTTCGGGCGTTATCGTTATGTTGCGTGAGCACGCTCACCTGGGCAAATACTCCCGTTGCAAGACAGGAAAACATGAAGAGAAAGAAGAGAAGCGACCGGTGACAAAGGCTATAGTTAAGCATGAAACTCTCCATGAAAATTCCTGCTCACATCAAGGAAACCGTAGGGAGGCTTTCTGTCGATAAGATGTGCGCTTACCGAGCCCAACAACATACTGCTCAGTCTTTACTTAATCAAGAGGAAGCCAACGGGTTAACGCCGGCCCTATCCACTTCGCCACTGGAATCGGCAGGCGCTTCCAGGTTTCGATGAACATTTGTAGACGAGGATTTCCAGGGTTAATGTCAGGAATTGCTGCACCGTTTACTAGAAGATATTGGTAGGCTAGCGGCCTGGGCTCGAACCCCCAGTGACGCTTGAAGTCATACGACCCGGTTCCCTCGCGGCTCCGACCAAAATCGAAGACTTTATATCCAGCCAGACACGCCTCTCGCATCAGCTCCCAGTACATAAAATCATTAACAGCAAGAGAGAAGGCTTCGGGCAGCGAAGCGCCATAGTAAGGCATGACACGATCTTCATAGAAGAACGAAATAACGCCTGCAACCAGACGTTTCTCATGCCAAATAGTTAGAAGCTCCGCTTCTTGACCAAAATAATCGCGGACCGCTTCAAACTGTTGCAGGGGAAAGGCGGGGGAGCCCAATCTTCGTTTATTTACGACAAAGACGTCATAAAACTGCTCAAGATGTTCCCATCCTTGTCGCGCCTCCAGGCCATTTTTCATTCCTTGACGCACCATGCGACGCTGTTTACGTGGAATCGCAGCAAAATTCACTTCCGGATCCGGATCAAGCGGCTTAGTAAACGCTACGTACAGAGATTTAGCCGGCAGGTCCGGCTCTGGATCATGCAAGTGACGGAGTTCTACGTATCGGACCCTCAGGTGGAAAGCCAGTTTCTGGGCTTCCTCGAGAAGCGCCTTACGAGCGCCGATATCAGAGCCACACAGTCCGCCGTACACCCCATAGGTAACGGACACCAAGACATGTCCGGAAAGTAGACCTTTCACCTCAAAGAGCGGCAGTACGGCGCAGATTTCATCCCCTCTCCGCGCCATCAAATAATGTGGCGTTAGCCGATACGCTTTTTCAACCGCCCGTTTCCAGGCGCATAAATGAAATACGGTGCCATCAGGTGAAGAGCGGACGAAGCGATCCCAAGCCTCCTCTTCTTGAGCATTGTTCCACGCCATGCGGTGAATCGTTACTTGTGCCGAACTCTCAGCGTTGATCATATTATTCATAAAGGACTTCGTAATAATGGAGGCCTGATCAGTCGTCATGATGAGAGGGGACGGTCGTCTCGCCCTTGTGTTCTATCGCCTTTACGCAATGTTAAGGGACGTCGGAGGAAATCCGGCAGGTATTCTCCGATCAAGCGCACGGGCCGAATGAGGTAATAGCCGCCAGGCGGTAATGAAGGCAACAGCCAAAACTCCCGATCTCTCTCGTTCGGAACAATCATCCTGAAGAAATACTCAGGGAAATATCTCCACCAGAGCGCCAACTTATCCCGCCAATGTTCTCTCACCTTCCAATAAAAAAAGGGCGGTTCGTCACATAATCTAGCAGGAGGAGAAGCTTCGCAGAAAAGCCGCTCGCCCACCTGGCCGGCGAGCAGTTTGACCTGAGGATCGTTGTGTATTTTTTTTAGAACTTCTTCCGGGAGAACTGCGCTAAGAAGATCGTGCGCTAGAAATAACCCCAGCAACAGCATGCGCTCACCGCCGAGCGCGCGAGCTTGACCTGTGAGTCGACCCCAATCAATCCTCTGCCCATAGGCGGCGATGAGTTCAGCAATGTCACAGATCCACTTGAGTTGTTCCCAGCGATGCTTGGCTCCATGCACGCACAGGATCAAGAGTAAGTCTTCAAGCGGGAGGTTGGGTACGGCAACGCCGGCAAGAGAAACTATCTCACGACGCTCCCACATGTCGTCAAAATCAAACGGAAACGCGAAAGCCCATTGTGTCACTCCCCACTGGAGTTCGACAGTACATCCATCATTGGCGCGGATGAATTTATAATCATGGTGTGACCGTAAGTAGACTGTTTCCTGGCCGGCAGTCAATTGAAGCTTCGGTCGATATCCCTGCAGCAGGAGCGCTTTCTTGGCTTCCAAGATATCCTCTCGCGGCAAGAGGATGTCCAGATCGTCAAAGTATCGTAACGCCAGATTTCCGTAAGCAGCAGCGGTAAGCACTGGCCCTTTGAATGGAATTGCACGAAGTCCCAGGTCTCGAAACAGATTCAGTAGTTTGAGTAATTCTCTAGTTAAAGACAGGTTCCACCTGGCAACGGCATTGGAGGAGGCCTTGAGTTGGCTCAAAATCGGTTGGGGAATGTTATCGGGACAAAATTGACTCAGGTTCCAGAACAAGAGTGGAGTCATTCCATGGTAAAACGCCATCTGGATGAGATAGTTCCAGTCAACCCTCTCCTGCACTAGTTGCCTGATCCGCTGAGCCATCAAAGGTTCCATGTGAGCCCGACCACAGCAGAGCAGCAGCTCGGCTTCCGGACGCCTATGGGAGGGAATGAGGGGAAGCAACTTTGGATTCATAAAACAATCAATCTATATAATTTCTCCTCGTTTCAGGGCGTCACAGTTCCGCCGTTTAATAGGGCCCCAGCGCTCGTAGCCAGAGCTGATAGTTGTTCGACGGGCAGCGATTGTCCTTGCCCCTGTGCAGTCCAGGATTGGGCGTACAATCCGCCCCGCGCCAACAACTCTTCATGGTTCCCTGATTCCACAATCCGACCTGCATCCATCACATGAATCATGTCGGCGCGCCGGGCAATGGTGAAACGATGGGTGATGATGATCGCCGTTCGCCCATTGGCGAGAGCGCGGAAGCGATCAAACCAGTCTGCTTCCGCCCAGGAATCCAAGGCGCTCGTCGGCTCATCTAAGATAAGGATCGGCGCTCGCCGAAAAAAAGCCCGCGCTAAGGCCAACCGCTGCCACTCCCCTATGCTGAGTTCAACCCCATTAGCGAACCACTTCCCTAATAAAGTGTCGTATCCTCGGGGTAAACCGGTAATGACTTCATGAGCCCCGGCGCTGCGGGCGGCCATCTCTAGTTCGGCCATTTCTCGCGCTGCCGCAAGATCGCCAAAAGCAATATTCTGAGCTGCCGTCGCCTGGTAGGGCACAGGCCACTGAAAAAGCACGGTCATCATCCGACGCAAGTGCTGCAAGGATACGTCGCGAATATCGCTCCCGTCTAGCGTAATGAGACCAGCCTCAGGATCATAGAAGCGACACAGCAGCTTCAGTAAGGTGCTTTTCCCAGCGCCGTTCGCGCCGACGATGGCGACGATCTGGCCGGCGGGAATAGTCAAATTAAAATCCTGCAACACCCGGCGCTCGCTTCCTGGATAGCGAAAAGCAACATGTTGAAAGCAAATTCCTTCCCGCAGGAGCGGCAGCGGAGCGACAGGAGAAAGCGGATCTCTTACCTGTGGCTGCAATTGTAAAAACTCGAAGAGATTGCCGAGAAAGAGCGAGTCGGTGTAAATCTGGCCGATATTCTCTAACAGAGAACGAAGGAACCCTTGCCCTCGCTGAAAAGCCTGGTAAAACAGGGCCAGATCGCCTGGCGTGGCTCTTCCCTGGAGGGAGCGCCAAAACATCCAGGCTACGGCTATACCCGAAATGCACACCCCAGCCAGACCCGCGCCCAGTCGCGCCAGGGTCTGGTTTCTGATTAACTTCAGCCGTTCAGCACGCATCTGCTTCCGCAGCGTTTGATACGCCGACTGAAAATAAGGACCCAAATCAAATAAGCGCAACTCCGCCGCGACTGCACTATGGGTGAGCATCATATCGTAGTATTGCGCACGACGTCGGTCAGGCGTCGTGCATTCCCACCAACGATGGTACCGTCGGTTGAAATGCATGACCACGTAGAATGTTGGGACCGTACTCACAAAGAGGACACAGGGAAGCCAGACTCCGTAAGGGATGAGCAGCGTCGCCATGGCGAACAGAGTGATCAAGTTTTGCAGCAGGCTGCCCACATTTTCAAGTAACGTTAATGGACGGTTGCTCAAATCGTTGCGCGCTCGCTCCAGATGATCGTGATATTCAGGAGATTCGTAGAAGGCGAGATCAACCGCAACAGATTTCTCGTGCACTAGAGTACTGAGATAATCCCGGATTAGTTCCGCTTGCGCAGTGCGGATCCAGCCACTCACGCTTTGGGTGAGTTCTATCAGCACTACTATTCCAATCATCAAGGCCGCCGGAAACGCAGCCGGCTGGAGATTCTCCCAAGCCCAACCAGTCCCTATGGCGGCGGCTAAGTTATCGACTAACGAACGCGATAGGTAAACAAGAGCAGCAGGTAATACACCTTGAATACAGAGGAGGATAAGCCACACTAGCGTCCACTTCCGGGCTGCACGCCAAATCAGGCGCAACGTCTGCAGCGCGTATGATAACTGAGTCGCAAAGCGGCGCAGCTTAGCAGTCAAGCCTTTCCATCCCTCTGTGTCAGTGAATTTTCGGCGGATAGCCTGTCCAGGAACTGCTACCGAGCCTTTTGGCGATGTTGACAGGATGCAGAGCATCTGCCTCAGCGCCCAATCACACGAGGCGTGATTGGCACGGTCCCTGACTCAAATCCCCCCACGCTGCGCGCGGCCCCCTTTCTCAAAGGGGGGCTAGGGGAGATTCCACATGGGATGCTAAAGTGTATGAACATCCCGTGGTCTAATTCAGCATCGGATTGGTTTGGACTATACTGACCCTTGTCTCTATATGATTAAACGTTACCGGCGAGATCTTCTTCTATCAACCTCACGACGTCGGGCAGAGCAGAGAGGGCAGGCCGTCGCTGTAAACGAAAAACTGGCACTTCCGCCGCAAGTCGGGCGCATTGATGCAGATGCGCGTTGAGAGAATCTACATCTTTCAGCAAGCTTGCCGCACGAGAGTTCCGTACCAGCTCCATGAAAACTTCCCGAGGCTGCAGAGGCGTAATCTTATTGCATTCACCAAAAGCCAGCACATACATCCGCTGCAGAGGAAAAGGTTTGTCAGGAAATCGCAACGTCGCACTGTGCGCACGTTTTTCTGTTTGAGAATGTACTAAGTGTGTAGCACTACCGTCGCATCCCAAAAAAGTTGCGGTATCGGGAAAAAGCTTGATAGAAGGATAACCAGGAAGAACATGGGGGTAACTGTCGTCAACACGCACAGCCATCACGTCATCAGTAATTACGCTATACCCTCGCTCATAGAGGGCTCCCGCAAGGGTCGATTTTCCCCATCCCGATTGACCGAGGAACGCAATAGCGTGGTTGCTTGTTGCGACGCCGCTGGCGTGCAAAACGGCAAGACCGCGTTGCCGTAGCAAGACGGCCAGAATTGGTCCTAGTATTATAGTTCGGAGGAGGGAGTCATCGACCCCTGGGGCGGGGTCGATGATGATTTCATTGCCATTTTGGACAAGAAACGTCCCGACGCCCGGGGTCTCCCCTAGAAAACAAGCGCCATTTGAGGGAGTGAGCTGCTCCAGGCTGTCGAGTTTCCGTACCTGGATAACGATGTCAGGTGAAATTTGTTCACCGGGCGACAGTTCTGGGCAAGGAAGTTCGGAGTGAATGCCTAACCCATAGGCTGTATAATAAAACAATCGTCAGTGCTCCTCATCTTCAACCACGACGAATAATGAGATCCCGCGAACCACTAATAAGGGGAGGATCGAAAGAAAAACTGCCCCAAATGATGGCGTCATTCGCCGATGCACTACCAAGGGCTTGGGTCATTTCCTCTATCGCGCCGTGGACGATGAGTCTCGGCGTCTCATAAGTTTTCTTCATACCGCCCTCTCCTTTTCTAAGAACGCCTTTATGGTTTAGGAACGACGATACCATCCTGCGAACCGCCGTTGCCTGGGAAGCTGAAACTTCCATAGATAATGGTGTCAGCAGCTGTCGCAGCGCCAAAAGCTTGGGTGATCTCCTCTACCGTACCGTGAACGATAAGTTTCGGCGTTTCATAGGTTTTTTTCATCTTACTCTTTCCTTTCCGAGAACAGCCCTGGTAAGTAAGTTTTTCACCTCTAGCATAAACGCTGAATTCTTGTCAACAGAAAAAAGGCTTTATTGTAACTGTGACGAAAAATTTTTTCTCTTTACTCCTTTGGCATTGCGTCTACAGCCCTAATCCGCTGCAGCGTAGCCAATATGCTAACGTTGCCACTCTCCATATGGTCATAGCGTCATCAATCTTTACCTTGTCCTGAGATATCAAGCGCTGATACACCTGAGACAAGGTCTGGATATCAACATATTTCTCAATGCTTTCACATTGATTGAGAATGATCTCGTCTAGCGCTCTGCGATCAGTAGTTAGGAGTCCGCGTAAGAAGTTCGGGTTCATATCCGTCTTGCCGCCGCGCCATTGGATTTCCTCAGGAAGAACGCCGGACATAGCGCGGCGCATGACGATCCGGCTCCACCCTTGATATAACTTTTGCTCGGGCGGTAGAGCCAAACAAAATTCGATCAACCGTTTGTCCATGAAGGGGTGACGGATTTCTATCGAGAAAGCCGCCGCACAGCGATCCGATAATTCTAACACTGAGGTAAACAACCCTGACGTCAGAGTCCGCCAGTGATCTTCTCGCGCCGTACGTGGAGGATTCGAGCGCTCTCCTTTCAAATTTCGAATCCGCTCTTGTAGACTGATCCGGCGAGCAAAATCAGGATTCACAATGGGATGGACGGCATTTCTGGATGTTCTTTGTCCATTTAAAACCTGAGCGGGAATAAGAGGCCTCAGCCCATATCGCCACAGGAGTTCGCGCCGCGAGACCTGAAAATATTTATTGATTTGATTGATCGTTGCGGCAAAAGCTATCCATCGTTGCTCTCTGGCTAACTCTGCTAAACACTTCAGACCATAGTTTTGCAGAAGGCCAAAAGGTGAAACTTTAAAGTGTTGAGAGACGGCGTTCGCCTCTAGAGCGAAGGTTTCCCACTCTCCGGCATACGCAAGTTCAGTAAAACGCACGGCGCCATGAGACACCGTGGTGTCGCCATCAAAACCATCGAGGACGACTCGCACTCCAGCTTGCGCAGCCGCCCGGTTAAGTTGCCAGGGCAGAAAATGGTTAGGACCGATTGATGCTTCGTCCTGGTGTCGGAAAACGTACTCTAATTCTGCGAGCGGACTCGATTGGTCAGCATAAATATAGTGTGGTATGTATCCGCCTTGCGTGAGGACTGTATTAATGAATGACCGCTCATCACACTGGGGAACTTCCTCAAAGACGTTGGAAAAGGTGTGCAACTGGCGTCGGTTTTCTTGTTGTAAGAGTTTTCGTGCGACGCAGGTCACAGCCGAGGAATCTAACCCCCCGCTGAGATGAGAACCAACAGGAAACGCCGAGCGTAAACGACACTGCACCGCCTCAGTGAAAATGGCCCGATACGCTTCCGCATATTCCTCATCCGAGCTAAAGCGGGTCTCAGATGACGGATCCAGCGACCAGTAACACTGCAGCCGTAACCCCTGATGACTAACCGTGAGGCTATGAGCCGGCGGCAAGCGCAGAATCTCCTGGTAAAATGTGCTCGCTTTATCCTCGAACAGATCCGCTAAATAGTCTCCCACCTGCACTTCGTTGAGTTGCCGCGGAATCTCAGGCAGGCAGAAGAGGGCTTTGATCTCCGATGCACAGGCAAAGAGCTGGCCCGGTTGGTAATGGTAGTACAGCGGCTTCACCCCGAAGTGGTCTCGGGCGCAGAAGAGCTTCTGGTGATGACGATCCCACACGACAAATACAAAGTCGCCCAGCAGACGTTCCGGACACTGCTCACCCCAGCGCTCATAGGCCGCAAGAATCAGGGCACTGTCCGAAACTTCCTCACCTGAACGGCCAGGCAAACGAAGGACATCAAGCAGTTCCGCCCGATTGTCGATCCGCGCATCGGCGGTCAGCGCCAGTTCCCCATTCCTCCTCACAAGCGGCAAATGCTCGTGCAGGGATTCGGGCGTCGTCCACAGGAGTCGATGACCCAGGCCGACAACCCCTTCGCTCCACACCTCTGCCCCGTCCGGGCCGCGATGTGCAAGCATCGCGCTCATTTGCCCTAGCGCTTCCGGACACACGGGCCGCCCATTGAGGTGATACACCCCCATTATCCCGCTCACCAGCCTTCTCCACCCAGAGCCGTTAACACAGTGTAGTGTTTCACCGAGGCTTCCGAACCGCCAAACACCACCCTCCCTTTACTCTCCACCCAGGCATGGGCTTGCAATTGTCCCGTCTCACTGCGCGTAACGCCAATACGCACACTTGCGGGATAACCATAACGACTCAGCATCACCTTGGTGACAAGCGCCTGAGTGAGACACGTTGCTGCAGGCGCGTATCGGCTGGCTAGTCTCACCGCCCAAACTATACGGTCTACCAGAATACAGCTTTCTCCTTGGGCTCTCACAGACTCTCGCGCCAGTCTTGCTAGAAGTTTCCGTACCATCCGAAATGGCAGCAGCCATAAGCCGACCCTGACCATCCAAACCAATAAGAGCGCTTTCACCAACAAGCGTCGGTCAATGACAGGGAGACGGAGGAACTTACTTAACCGCCCCATTGGTCTCCGGTTCAATCTTTATCAGCTCTCTGGCCGCCAGGTCCTGCAGTAACGCCATCAAATCGCTCTCACAACGGTCGGGCTCAACATCGTATTCTGCGAGAAGCGTGTCTAATACATTGCCGACGCTCTTCGGCTCCTGAATGAGACTCCAGACCCGCGCCCCGACCGGATTCAGGCCGTAATAGATTCCGGACTTGAGATTGAGAATGACTGCCTCTCCAGCCATTTCACACCAGACCTGGTCTTTGGCCGTTACCACAGTTGAGGATCTTAAGATTTGGGTTTTCATCGGTCACCTCAGCTGCCTTGTCACAATTTCTCTGCTTCCGCCACACAGTTCACCCGCTCTTTCAAGATCGCCACAATACGCTCTGCTGCCTTACCATCCCACAGCGGCGGGAGAGACGACGCTTGCCGGGAAGATCTCAGCACGGTCAAGGCTGTTTCTATTATTCTTGCGGCGGACATGCCAACTATTTGATTTGTCCCGTGCGTTACCGTTACCGGCCGCTCGGTGTTCTCTCGTAAGGTCAAACAGGGAATACCCAGGGCAGAGGTCTCCTCTTGGAGCCCTCCGGAGTCGGTCAAAACCACTCGCGCATGCGCGATGAGCGCCATAAAGTCAAGATAATTGATCGGTTTCAGACAGCAAATGCCGCGCAAGGGAAGATTTGCCTCCCCAAACCACAAGGACGGGAGGATGTCGTCCATCATTTCCAGACGTTTCCGGGTGCGCGGATGCAGTGGAAAAATGAGCGGCAGCCCTTTCGCCACTTCTTCTAAGGCCCCTAGAATTTCTCGCAGGGTTTCATCATTATCAACGTTTGATGGACGATGAAGAGTAACAACGCCATATCCACGGCAACGGACTCCAAGGCGAGCATGAATAGTAGACCGTTCCCAAGCACGACGAGAGGCTTCGAGGGAGTCAATCATGACATTCCCCACAAAGAAGATCTTTTGCTCCGCGATCCCTTCCCTGCGCAAATTTTGTACGCCGCTCTCCTCGGAAACAAAAAGATAGTCCGCGACTGCATCGGTCACCAATCGATTGATCTCTTCGGGCATTGTACGGTCAAAACTTCGTAATCCAGCCTCGACATGGGCGACGGGGATATGGAGCTTAGCCGCAGTAAGCGCGGCAGCGACTGTAGAATTTACATCTCCTACCACGACAACAACGTTTGGGCGCATTTCCTCCAGCACGGGCTCAATTTTGCGCATGACTTCGGCGGTTTGGTAAGCATGCGAACCAGAGCCCACCTCAAGCGACACATCTGGCGGAGGAATATTGAGATCGTAGAAGAACTGCCCGGACATCTGCACATCATAGTGCTGACCTGTGTGGATGAGAAAGGGCCTGATCTCCGGATGCTTCTGCATTTCCCACATTAATGGAGCAATTTTAATGAAGTTTGGGCGGGCTCCGGCGACAGTAACGATTTTCATGCTCGGTGTCTCAATTGAGTGCACAGACTTCTTCACCTTCCACTCGCAAGAATTACTGCGTGCTCCATAGCCGTCGTTCTCTTTGCTTCAAATCCATGAGCAGTGGTCAAGGCATTAATGATTCAGCGAGATCCGCACCTCTCGTGTTTGCCTTAAGGCTTCTTTCACCGTCCCAAAGCGACAATGGCGCAAGAGTTGAAACAGTTTTGTTTCCTGCTTTTCAATGCCCACATAATGACGAAAACTGTGACGCCAGGGCATGGGCGGTCGTGGATGATGCGGATCTAACTCCCACGGATGGAAATAGAACATCACTGGCTGTCCTTCCTGACGATTGACGCGTTGAATACCGCGTCGAGACCACGTGCCGGGCAAGAGTCGGAAATACCCGCCGCCGCCGATTGGCAAATTCATGCCGAGCACCTTTAATGTGCCGATGGGAAATTCGATGAGTGCTTGCTCGCCGTTCTGCCGGATCACATAGGGAAAGCGCGGGGCGTCAGGATCGCCGTACCGGTCGTGGAGAATGGGATACACGCTGGAGTCGTAGAGAAATCCTTCCTCTAACAAAATGTCATACGCCCAGGCTTGTTCTTGTCGAATAGAATAGTTGGGGGCTCGATACCCGACGACTGCCGCCCCGGTCAGATCTTCCAGCAGCGCCTTGGCGCGTTGCACGTCCGCACGAAATTCCGCGGGCGTTTGCCGCCACACGAGTTCATGTTTATAACTATGACAGGCAACTTCATGCCCCTGCTGACTGATACAGCGAATCATCGCAGGGTGGCGCTCCGCCACCTGTCCAACGGTAAAAAAGGTGGCGTGCACGCTTAGAGTTCCCAACAAGGCAAGAATTTTCTCTACACTCTCCTCAACCCGACTGGGGAGCTTCTCGCGCTCAGGCGCTGGAACAGCGGCTTCGAACTCCATGCCGTGGTAATATTCTTCGACGTCTATGCTAAGCGCGTTGATGATCATACACTCCTTGTCTCCCACACCACCGTATTATCGCCAGAACAAGAACGAATCCTTATAAAGTTTGGAGGAACGAAATGACTGTGTCTCTCTGTGCTCGAAGAAATTAGAAGGGAGCCCGCGTTTGCCCTTAGGACTCAAAAAAATTTTTCATGGTATGTCCCGAGCTCTAATGTATCAGTGCAGGGAATGGTAACGACGAAGCAGTCTCTTGTTCAGACAGAGATTGCTTCGCTGCGCTCGCAATGACAGACTTCTCGCGCTTCGTCCACGGGTTTTGTCTCAAAGTCTTTATGCTCTTGCACTGCGTCGCGCCTTCTCAAGGCGCTCCACTGGCGCGGCAAAATCTTCTGGCGTCGCCTTTGTCTGTTTATGCGTCTGATCGCCTTGCCGGGAGAATACAATTTTTACGGTGTCGATGAGAATACGCAAATCCAGCCACAGAGACATATTTTTTATATAGTAGAGATCATAGCGCATCTTTTCGGTGACATCCTCCTGGCTCATCGCATAACCATATCTGACCTGCGCCCAACCGGTCAGTCCCGGCCGCACCGTCATTCGTAATGCATAGTAGGGAATTTGCTTCAACATTGTTTCGATATTTTCCGCCATTTCCGGGCGCGGACCGACCAGATCCATATCTCCGCGAATAATATTGAATAACTGCGGAAGTTCATCCAAATGAGTTCTGCGTAGCCACCTGCCGATCCGCGTAATCCGTCCACCCACGTCGCGATTCCAGGTCGACTCAGCCGGTCGCTCAGCTGCGGCGGGGTGCATGGTGCGAAACTTAATTAAATGGAAATTTTTCTTGTGTAGTCCAGCGCGTTTCTGGATGAAAAAAACAGAGCCTCTTGAGTCGAGCTTGATGAGCAAAGCAATAAACATCATTAAAGGCGAGAGCGCCATCAGACCCGCAAAAGCGACGATTACGTTGGCGACTCGCCGCACCATCCGCTTGCCTGCAGGTTTTTTGAAATCTGAGGAAAACAACAGCGCTCCTGGCGTGAGATTTTCGATGGCGAGTTTCCCAAACAGTCGTTCGTGCACCCGTACGCCATCTTCAACGACGACACCCGCAATGTGAGCGTTTAGCAGCTCTTGTACCGGCAGGCGGCCGCGGCGTTCGCGCAAGGCGACAATGATGCGATCGGGCTGCTGCTCGGCGATAATCGCATCGAGGCGAGAGAGAGGCCCCCCCAAACCGGACGATAAACGAGGGGCAAAGAGAGCTTCGTCTTTCTCGTTGTCAGTGACAAACCCAATGACAACGGCGCCGGCAGGTGAGGCAGCCTCGATCCCTTCGGCAATCTGCCGAGCCAGAGGTCCTGTGCCTAGAATTAACACGCGCTCGGCAAACAATTTATAACCCAGCAGCGTGTAAAACAGCCAGCGTAGCACCATGACTGTACTGAGAATCACTAGCAGATCGAACCCAATTAAAAGCCATCCTTCATGCACCAGGGTGAAATACGTCAGAGAAGCGTATAACGCGCCTAAGCCGGCTGAGACGGCAAGCAGAGCGCCAGGGAGCATTGCAGTAAACGACTTGAAATTTTTCACCAAACGGATGTCGTAGAGTCCATTGTAGTAGAAGGATAAAAATACACAGCAAACAGTAATCAAGGTGCGCAGCAGGAGAACCGGAATTTTCACGCTCTCGGATAAGGGCTCCAGCGGCCACCAGAAATTGGCCAGGTAGAGCAATGACCAGAGCAAACCGACTTCGGCGGCGGCCAGGGTTGCGATACGAAGCTTCACGGCAGTGACAGTAGTTCCAGGATGGCTGAAGAGGTTCAGTCGCTTGCTAATTGAGATCAGGGCAATTTTTGAGAAAAGGAGATTTTTCGCTGCGCTCAGAATGACAGCACTGGGCGACTATGGTGATTCGGATCGGCTGTCAGCAACTGTCTTATTGCTTGTCGTGCGAAGGCGATCTGCGAAACGGCCACCAGGACCGTTTACCGTTGGGCGCACTGTATGAATTGTAATAATAGTAGTACTTATGCGCCGCCCGGTCTTCATAGTTAAATACTATGCCGACGAACTTCGCCGGCTCCATTGTCGCTAGCGCTTCTTCTATCAGTTTGCGCGGCGTTCTATGCGCCGCGACCACCATCAGAAAACCATCGACCCATTGGCCAAGCAATTTGCAGTCGGGAAACGGCGCCAACGGCGGCGTGTCCAACACCACATAATCGTAACGGCGGCGGGCTTCGGCGAGAAAGTCGCCTAGCCTGGGGGATTTGAGAATCTCATGGGGCATGCTTTGCGCGCGCCCGGCAGGCAAGATCGACAGATTGAGCGAGGGCCATTTCCACATTCCTTCGTCAAAGGTCGCGAGCGGATTCGTCAGAACACTCACAACGCCTTGACTGCGGGCGCACTTGAGCCCAAGCGCTGCCGCTACCGACGGGCGGCGCAGGTCCATATCGATCAGGAGCACCCTTATCTCTGGAGTCTGCGCTAAGGTGGCGGCGAGGTTGATAGCAGTCGTAGTTTTTCCGTCTCCGACACCGGGACTCGACACGGCGAGAACGGCTAACCCGGTTTCCTTATGAAGTTGTTCTAGATTGCAACAGATCGTACGATACCGTTCCGCCTCTAAAGAGGCCGGGGCAAGGAGCCCTGCCAGATGAGGATCGACGTTTTCCAGAATCGCTGAGCGGGGTTCCTCCTCTTCCCGTTTAGGCTCTTCTTGCACAGGAAGAGGAGCGGAGACCTTCACAGCGGATTTTCTACTTCCCTGACCACTCTCTTCAAGCTGCCTGTATACGTTACGCTGCTGTTCCGCACGTTGCAAAACTTGAAAGAATTTTCCCATAACAGCGGGGTTCCCAGAAAGGAAGCAGCAGTGTATTAACAGATGCAGGAATAACCGCCGCTAACGCAGTTGAATGCTGCTTCCTGGTCGCGCCAGTCTTCGCACTAATTGTTCGTTCCCTGCTCCCAGCCAGTAGGAGGTTCCGAAAATGACGGCAACTCCAGTCGCGAGTGCAACTGCGCCAAGCCATTGCCGACGCCGAATCATTCGGCTATCGGACGCTGTCACCATCAGAGGCACCGTGCCAAGAATGGGCACGGAAGTAAACGCGCTCAGGTCTTCCACGCGATGAAACGAGGTATTTATCAACTCAGGCGCCACCACTCCAGCCGCCACTGCAGCAACACTCAATACTAGCCCCATTAAGAAGAGCTTCAGACGCTGGGGTCCTGCCGGCTGCTGTGGATACATGGCGGGTTCGAGGACGCGAAACCGCTCGGCTTTCTGTCGCTGTTCAAGGCTATCGGCTAAATTTGCCTCATCAAGCCGCTTTAAGAGCGACGCGTAGAGATCTCGGGTCACATTGTAATCA
>DATLYA010000131.1:0-27348 GCA_035575235.1 Candidatus Methylomirabilota bacterium | reverse complement strand
TTGCGGTAGGGCGTGACCGGGATGGTCAGCCCGTGTTGCACGAACCACTTCATGGTGGGAATGAGCAGCCCTTCGGCTTTGTCCATGGTCTCTTTGGTCACGACTTCCCCGGGCTGGACGTCAGCGGGCCCCGGGCTGGCGACAAGCAGACTGAGCAGTATAGCTACTGTGATTTTCCAGACGCGTGGAAAAATATGATATTTCTGCATGGTGCCCTCCTTCTACATGCAGGGTGGTGGCATAGGGTGAAAACTAAGGTGATTTTCTGCCGGCCTGTCCCCTTATTTTACTGAGCCGGAAGGGAGAATTGGTGGGGCGCGAATGATGAGAAAAGTCGCGGCTCTCAATTTCCATCCCCTTTCAGAAAAGGAAGGCAAGAAGGAGAGACGCTTTCGGAAGAGACGCCCTCCCCAGAGGCTTTTCCGTCGCATGAAGCCCAACGATCGTCCCCTTTTCTCTCCCGAGACCGCAGGTAGATCCCTGGATCACGGTAGAGAATTCGTTTGTCACCGCCCTTCTAGACAGGTTCTCAGAGAAAGTCAAGAAAGAGCGACAGACAGGATGTATACCAAAATCCTGGTTTTTGGAGATAAATTCTCTATAGGGAGGGGCGAGGCGACCTCGCCTCTACGACTGTCAGGAAATTAGCAGCAAATGGTCATGCCCCCTGACATACACCGTCGTCTGTCAATTCCTCGGAATCAGATGCAGCTCCTCTTTGCGCAGCTCCATGATGATGTCCTTTTCACGATCAAGTGTGAGGCGGTGATACACATAGCCCGGCAGCAGGATTTCAAGATCGTAGGGGGCTGTGCTGCCCTCCACCCGTACTTGTAAGGTGTACATTTCCGCTTGCATCAGGACATGGATGATCCGCCCCCTCAGGAGATTCTCTCGCTTCCGTTCCGAGAAACGGTCCGGACGGACAATAAGGATCTGGGTAGGGCGGACACAGAGATACACTGGCGCGCCCGGCGCTAATGCCGCGGCTGTAACAGCGAGGCGGTGGCCCTGCCATCGCACCCACAAATTGTGCGCATCCGCCTGTTCAACCAGGGCGGGTAAAATGTTCTTCGTGCCTACCATTTCAGCGACCCGATATGTGGCGGGGTGGAAGAAAATCTCTTCGCGCGCGCCTTGTTGAATGATACGTCCATGATCGTAGACAATCAGATGCTGGCCGAGCATGAAGGCATCAGAGAGATCATGCGACACAAGCAGAATCGTAATGTCCAATTGTTGCTGGATAAAAAGCAGTTCTTGCTGCAGCGCCACGCGCAGCGGCGCATCGAGCGCAGAAAACGGCTCATCAAGCAACAACAGCCTGGGGCGCACGGCCACGGCGCGCGCTAAAGCTACGCGCTGTCGCTGACCGCCGGAGAGCTCCTGGGGGCGTCGTCGCTCCAATCCTTGCAGACTGAACAATTCGATCAACTCAGCGACCCGTCGGGCTCGTTCCGCCACTGAAAGTCCGCTGAGCCCAAAACCGATGTTATGCGCGACGGTGAGATGGGGAAAGAGCGCATAGTGCTGCGGCACGTAGCCGATACGCCGCGCCTGCGGCGGCGTGTTGATGCACCGCGCCTGATCGAACAAAATATGACCATCCACTACGATGCGCCCGGCTTCCGGCTCGACGATACCGGCGATCGCTTGCAGCGTCAGACTCTTGCCGGAGCCCGAAGGGCCAAAGAGCACCACCAGCGCGTGCTCCGCCGCGAACGCCACATCGAGTTGAAATCCGTTGAAACGCCGGGCAATGGCGACTTCAAGCATAGACGCCAAACGGGCTGCGATGCAGCAGCAGACGGACGACCAACAGGACGCCGAACGACACAAGCACAAGCAGTGAGGACAGGACCAAGGCGGCGGTTAGGTCTGACTCCATGGCCGTGTAGATGGCGAGGGGCATTGTTTGTGTACGTCCGCTCATATTCCCCGCAAACATAATCGTCGCGCCGAATTCTCCCAAGGCCCGCGCCCACGCCATCACTGCGCCGCCAAGCAAGGCGGGCGACGCGAGCGGAACGGTTACACGCATGAATGTACTGAAGGTCGAGTGTCCAAGGGTATAGGCGACACGTTCGAGCTCCTGATCCACACTTTGGAACCCGGCGCGCGCCGCGCGGATGTAAAACGGCGCGCCGACGAAACTTTGCGCCAGCACCACGGCCACCGGCGTGAAACTGATATGCACGCCTACCACATCCAACCAGGCTCCCAGGACGCCACGACGACCAAAGGCCATGAGGAGCGCGACACCGGCCACCGTGGGCGGCAGCACCATCGGCAAGTCGATAAGCGTATCTAGCAGCACGGCTCCTCGCGAGCGCCGCCGCGCCAGGAAATACGCAATAGGAGTGCCAAAGAGGAAGGCGACGCACAAGCTGCACAGAGAAGTCAGCACACTCAGTCGCAGCGCTTCGGTGACGAGCGGATGCCACAGCGCTTCCCAGATCCCTTCGCGCGGAAGCACTTTCAAGAATATTGCCGCCAGCGGCAAGGTGAGAAACACCAGCATGCTGGAAAGCGGAAGAAGAAAGAGCCAGTGATACTTCATTGTTTACTGTTCAGGCTGTCTACGCCCTCTGTCGGCGGCACTGTGTTTTGGCGGAACCCTCGGTATAATGTCTCCATACTTCACGTGATGGAGAAGCATCATGAAACTGAGCGCGCGTAATCAATTCCACGGCACAGTCAAAAGCGTCAAATTCGGCAATGTCATGGCCGAGGTGGTGGTGGACATCGGTGGCGGCCACGAAGTGGTGTCCGCGATCACTCGGGGGTCGGCGGAACATCTTGGCCTGACGCAAGGGTCTCCTGTAACGGTCATCGTCAAAGCGACGGAGGTCATTCTTGCCAAAGATTGATGGCCCATTTGTTCTTGCGGACGCCGGAGAGACGTCCGCAGTTTTTCGTTCTTCTTTGTTCTTGCCCCACTCATGGTTGAAGCGGAAGAAAGCCGTGCGCCTGTAAGATCGCCTGCCCTTCGGCTGATAACACAAAGGCAATAAACGCCTCAGCGGCGGCGCGGTTCTTGGCGTTTTTGGTGAGCGCGACGGGATACGTCGCAATTTGATTATAAGCGTCGGGAATGGGAACGACCTGCACGTCTTTACTCACCTTTGGCGTCACATCAGAGGCGTACACAATGCCCGCATCGACTTCGCCGAGCTGCACTTTCGTGACGACTTGCTTGACATTGTCTTCTTCAGAAACGATATTCGCCAATGTTTGTTTCTCAAAATCAGCGCCGTAGTCGTTGCCGGCTTTACTGAAGACTTGGCGGCTATAATTGCCAACAGGCACTTTGGCGTTGGCGAGGTCTAATTTCACCCCCGGTTTTGCAAGATCGCGCAGCTCGGTGATCTGTTTCGGATTTGCTTTGGGGACGATCACCACTAAACGGTTCTTCACAAAAATAGGAGATTCGCCTTGCACGACCCCGCTCTGCTTCGCCTGCTCCATTTGCACCGTATCCGCCGAGGCGAAGACATCCGCCTGCGCGCCCTGTTCTAATTGCGTACGCAGGGCGGGTGAGCCGGCGAAATTGTACACGACCTTCAGGCCCGAGTGTGAGAGTTCCAGCCGTTTGCCGATTTCCGTGAACGGTTCAGTCAACGACGCTGCCGCAAACACCGTCAATTCTCCTGTCACTCCTGGCTGCTCTTCAACGTGAGCTATGGGGGCCGAAAATATCAGCGATGGCAGAAGACTGTAATGCAATAGCGAGCCCAGCCCCCATAACAGTGTCACGCTCAGAAGACGAAGCCCTAGGCTTCGTCGCCTTCTCTCAAGGCGCGGCATTCCCATCCTCATGAACCTCCTTTGGTAAGTTTTCCTTTTCTTTGTTGCTGTGAACGCTCTTCTTTTTCCTGCTTGACTGCCGGCGCTTTACGGCGGTGTAAAACCACCCGAGAAGCGATGCGATTGAGCCACTCCAGGATGCTTTCTGCGGCGGTGACTTTGGACTCCAACACGAGAGACTCAAAGCTCATAGGATCGATAGCGCGCGTATGCGTTTTCTGCCGCTCCAGGTAGTCTCGGCAGGCATTGAGCTGCGCTTTGACGAGCGCCCGGGCTTCAGCCGCGCCGAGCTGCTGCGCAAAGTAGAGCTTGAGCAGAAAATCCAACCGCACCTCGCGCATGCGCGCCACTGGACGCCGCAGCCACTCCAGAAAAAATTGCTCCGCGTCATCCGCCAGTGAGAAGACCTTGCGCGGGGGGCGCGCCCCGACCGTGACCTGTTCGCCGCGAATGAGGCCATGCTCCTGTAAATCCTTCAGAAACGTATAAATGGTGCTCATGTCCGCGGGGATCACCTGACCGAGATCCTCCTCTGGTTTGAAATGTTGAGCGATTTCGTAGCCGTGCATGGGACGTTCACGCAGTAGCCCTAAAATGGCGTAGGCGGTCGGCGTCAAGTTGACATCTAGTCGAATCATAGTATATACATTCCAGAAATATTTTACCACCGAGTATATAGTGTCGCTCCATAACGGGGCGGCCGACGGAGGCAACTCAGCACATTTGATCAATTTGCAGGTCGCGTGACCGAGGTCAAGCTCGGCGGAGGCTGGGCGACAGGCGAAAATGCAACCGGCAAAGGGCAGGAAGGAAGGAATGAGTCTTTTACGTCCGATCGTTCCGGCGCTGTCCGCACTGTTGGTGAACGCCTCAGGGGTCGTTGCGGCAAATCTTTGCAAATACAATCCGCCCCTGACCGCGGGCGCTTATGCGCCGTCTTTTGTTCTGGGCGGTGAGGTCATGGCGGCCAAGACATTCGATGAGGCGATGCTCCGCCAGTATCCGTCGACCAAAGTCAACGTTGTCTATGGAGCGGGCAACGGGAGCGAGAGCGATAGCTTTGTCGGCGTCTTGCTGTGGGACCTGATTCGTGAAGCCGGACTTGTGGTGGCTGCTGACCGTAAGAATGACCGTCTGCGCAAATATGTGGTGATCTCAGCAAGTGACGGATATCAAGCGGTGCTGGCGCTTGGGGAAATCATTCCAGATTTCGGAGGGCAACAGGTGATTGTGGCGTATGAGAGGGACAGGCAAGCGCTTGACGATGATCAAGGGATGGCTCGCCTTGTCATTCCCGGCGATAAGCGGGGAGGGCGGCATGTCAATCGGATTACCCGTATCGCCGTCTGCGGAAGCACGCCGGCGAAGAAGTAGAAGCGTGCGGGACACCCTTGGACGACTGTCTCTCAAAGAGAGGAAGGAAATGGAGGTGGAGTTATGGGAAGGTTGCTCGCGGGAGTAGTGCTGCTGGTCTGTGCCGGACCGGCGCTAGCGCAGGAAACGTCGTTAATTGATCTGTTGCAAGCCAAAGGAGTCCTTTCAAAGAAAGAGGCGCAGCGGTTGAAGAAGAGCAAGTCGGCGACGCCTGCTGCGGGGCAGGACGCCTTAATTCAGGTACTCCAGGCCAAAGGTATCATCACCGATAGTGACTTGGCGCGTCTGCAGACGGCGACCTTGCCGACTGCTGCCTCGACGCCGACTGCGCCGCAGGTGACTCAGTGGCTGTCTCACCTGGAAAGCCGCCAGGCCGAGCTCCAAGCGCAAGCAGAGCAGCACAGTAAGGCGGTGGAGGAGTTGAAGAAGACAGCGGTGGCGGACGTAAAGAAGAACGTTGACTGGCTCAACCGCTTCTCCTTCTTTGGCGATATTCGCGTGCGGCATGAAGGGTTCTTTCAAGACGGAGTGGAGGCGCGCAATCGTCAGCGGCTGCGTTTACGGTTTGGCGCGCGTCTACAGATCAGTGACGAGCTCGAAGGCGGGTTGCGGTTGGTGAGTGGCGATCCCAACGAAATTGTGGCGAATAACCAGACCCTGACGGATGTGTTTACCCGCAAGCCGATCAACATTGATAACGCCTATATCACAGTGAGGCCAGGCAAAAGTATTGGGCTAGAGAGGCCTTTCTTTTCGATTACTGGAGGAAAGTTTAGCGTTAACTTCTTCCGTCCGCGCGCAATTATGAGTTCTGAGTTAGTCTTCGATGAAGATCTGACGCCGGAAGGATTGGCCGAAGATCTTACCCTCTTTGAGCGCAAAGATGGACTCGGCAGTGTCAAACTCGCTGCCGGGCAATGGTCGGTCAAAGAATTTTTCCCTGGACGGGACGCTTTTATGTTAGGAGAACAATTCCAAGTGAACTGGAATCCGCTGCCTCGCCTCCAACTGACGGTCGCGGGCGCAGATTATTATTTTCTGCGTTCTGACGCGATTGCCCAGGAGCGGAATCGCAACAGTGCGCTGGTGTTGACCAACTCGGTGAAGTTGCGCAATGGCCAAGTCGTGCGTGGAGGCGATTTAATTATCCCAAGCACGACCAATCCCATTCAGCGCTTTGCCGGCGGCTTCAATATCCTCAATTTTGGCGGACAATTGACCTGGAATACTGGCTATCCGAAGTGGCCGTTGACCTTTATGGTGGATTACGCGCAAAATACTGAGGCGGCCTTGGGCATGGATGAAGCATTTTTGGTTGGTGCGGGGATTGGGCAGACACGAGATCCTGGGGACTGGGCGTTTTCCTCTTTGTGGACGCGGGTAGAAACAGATTCTGTACTTTCCATGTTTACGCTTAGCGACTATGGACGGCGTGGCGGGACGAATGTGCAGGGGCCAATTGTAAAGCTGGATTACATGCTGCTGCCCCGGTTGACGTTGACGGCGAAAGGATATTTCGTGAATTTCATCGATCGACCGCATACCCTGAAAAATTCTGCGGTTAATCGCATGCAATTTGATGCGCTCTTTGCGTTCTAACATCTAAGGTCAAGAACCCTTTTTCTCCTAACTCGCTGAGAGCAACGCGGCGCGATATGAGAAAGGGGACTCGCGAGTCCTTCTAAAAGCACTACGCCTCCTCACCAGCAGAGAGGAGGCGTGTTTGAATCATGAACTTGCTCCTCGTTTACTTTTCTCCGCCTTCAGGTCCCCAGAAGACGACCCATGTCACGAAGTCGTCACTAAAATTCTCGAAGTGATGAGCGGTATTGGCCGGGACAAAGACGGCGTCGCCAACATGACAGGCGGCGCGTTGACCTTCCACAAGCAGCTCGCCGCTGCCTCGGACAATAAAATACACTTCGTCTTGGGTATGGGGACCTTGGAAATCCTGACCTTTTGGCGCAAAAACTCCGGCTGACATACTCCCGTGCCGTAGCACCAGGGAGTGCCACACGCCCTGAGGCCACTTGTCGGTTGGCGGAAGAGGAAACGACCTGAGAGCGTCAGTCAGGGAGGCTTTCATATAGAAACATGTCCTTTCTGATCGAGGGGCGCGCTGAGAGGAGGTCCTACACTTTGGCGTGACGCCTATGAACTATTTCCCTCCATGCAGCACGGTCAATGAGAGAACCTGTCTGACCCAGCGCGCCTGGCGTTTTTCCTCGGGGACGATAATGCGCCATGGCCCCTCTTGCGCGGAGAGGGGTTTGCCGTCGCGTTGGTCCGCAAGAAAAATCACGCGGTCTGTGAAACCGGGATCAAGCTCCGCAAGAGCGAACACGACTTGATAGCCGTCGGCAGCTTTGACAAGGATATAGCTTGTCAACTCCTTCCCTCGTAGCTGTTCGCCTAACTTGACCCCCGTTAACCGGAGAATCTCCACCAGCGGCGGTCCGGCAAATAGCGCCTCTTTCCCATTGTGGTCAGTAACGCGCGCCGTGTGACGCGGCAGTGTCGCCAACTCGGCGACGCTCAGCCGCAGCGGACGTTCAACCTCACCGTCAACGAGGAAAGCGGCCTGTGACGCGACGGCAGGAGACTCGGTCTGTGTCTCTTGTCCACACGTGTAGCGAGCGTCCAATCCGCCACTCATACAACCGATTACCAGAAGCATTCGCCACACTGCGCATCGCATCATTATAGGCTTTTTCCCTGAAATCGAGATTGGTTCTAACCCAGAGTCATAAGAACCCGATAACATTCACTGCGCCATCTTTCGACAGCCCCTCTTTTTCTCATAAGGCCGGAGCGGAGTCTGTATTATGCTTGTCAGTTTCTTAGTCATCTCGATCAGGAGCC
The DNA here is from genome assembly GCA_035575235.1 of Candidatus Methylomirabilota bacterium. Taxonomy (GTDB): domain Bacteria; phylum Desulfobacterota; class Binatia; order Bin18; family Bin18; genus SYOC01. The sequence continues at coordinate 19,305 of DATLYA010000131.1, read as the reverse complement.
GGCAGAGTTGCCTGAGTTGAGGCTGCCGAGCTTGTTTATCACTTTCGGTGAGATACTCAGAAAATCGACGGCTCTCGGCCCCGTAGAGCGCAATGAATTGACGGCGATGCCTGAGCAGTGCGGCCAGCTCTTGATTCGCGTTGTCTGACAGGTGCGCCATGACGCTACTCCTTTTTTATCCTATTGCCAATTATTCGGCTATAGAATATAATTCATCCTGTCTCGCGGTGCAACCCTTATTCTAACTGCCCTCCGTTACGATGAGGGGCGCTGTGAGACAAGGCAAGAAAAGGGGGAGGAGGGCTGTGGCGTATGTATGCGCCGGTCTCGTACTTGGAAAACAAGCGACTCCCCCGGGCGCGCCTCTTGTGGCGATGACAGTCAGTGCTGGGGGCCGTGAGGAGGTTGTTCCACGTGGCGGCCGTATAAAGAAGACGCTTTCGCGTCCTGCTTCTTACGGCGATCTCGCGCAAAGCGCGAGACGGATGAGCGCCTTGACGGGCAAGGATGAGTGATTGCCGTGAAAGAGATTGTCTTTAGGGAGGCTTTTCATGGTCAAGCCTGCACACCCATTAGCGCCTCACTGGATGTTTTTAAGCCAAGCGCCTTTTTATACGCCGGTGTTTCTTCCCGCGCCTGAGTGTCAGGAGCCGTTGCTTGCCATGCGGGTGGAAGAGATCGAGTGGTTTTCTCAACAATTTTATCAAACGGTCGTGCGTTTCACCGCGTGGTGTGGGCCGCAGGAAACGTGGGTGATCGCTTTTCCTTTTCGTATCGGCGTGCGCCAGGATGTCTGGGTAGAGGGCGCGCCCTGCCTCAATCCGCGCAACGCCGCTGATGCCGAACTGATTCGCAAGTTTACCCGCCACGAGCGTATCCATCTGTGGTTGCTGAACTATGACCTCAGCGACTTTGTTGTTACTGAGTTAGCGTGGCCCGCCGCGCAACATCATCATGTTGCGCGACTGCTCACTGAGATTGATCAGACGCTCCTGGGCGAGAAGCTCACCAGCCCCTTCGATCCTGATTTTGAGGCGGCGAAGCGAGAGTTTCAGTCGCTTTATACGGTGGAGCGCCTCCTACACGCGCCATGAATCCTGAGTAGAGCTAAGAGAATAAACAAAGGATAGAGAGAAAAAGAAAGGAGTTTCACTATGGCTGCAGTATCAACGGAAACGGCGCAACGGGTTAGTCACCCAGTGACCGTAAACCAGGCGACTCTTGATTTTCTTGCCGGGGCTCCCAAACACTTGCTGATCAATGGCAAGTGGGTTCCATCGAAGTCTGGCAAGACGTTCGAAGCTGTGAACCCGGCGACCGAGGAGGTCCTTGCTCGGGTGGCCGAAGGAGACAAGGAAGATGTCGAAGAGGCGGTCAAAGCCGCACGCAAAGCGTTTGATGGGGGCAAATGGTCTGGCATGAACCCGCACCACCGGGCGCGGTATCTGCTCAAAATTGCCGATCTCATCGAGCAGCATGCTGACGAGTTGGCCACGCTAGAAACCTTGAATAATGGCATGGCGATCTCTTTGGCGCGCGGTATGGTGTCCGGCGCGGTCGACACATTCCGGTATTACGCCGGGTGGGCCACCAAGATCTATGGCGAGACGAATCCTTCTGATCCAGGCTTTTTCAACTATACTTTACGAGAGCCAGTCGGCGTCTGTGGGCAGATTATTCCATGGAATGGTCCGATCGCGATGCTGGCATGGAAAATTGCCCCAGCGTTGGCGTGCGGCAACGTGTCGATTCTCAAGCCTGCCGAGCAGACGCCGCTCACCGCGCTGCGCATCGGAGAACTGATTCTCGAAGCGGGGATTCCAGACGGCGTCGTTAACATCATTACTGGCTTTGGCGAGACGGCGGGCGCCGCTATCGCCAGTCATCTCGATATTGATAAAGTCGCATTTACGGGTTCGACTGAAGTCGGGAAATTAATTCTGCAAGCGTCTGCCGGCAATCTCAAACGCGTCTCCCTCGAACTCGGCGGCAAATCACCGAATGTGGTGTTTCCCGACGCCGATCTCGAACAGGCCGTGCCGACGTCGATGTTTGGCTTCTGCATGCTTTCCGGACAGGTATGTTGCGCAGGCACGCGATTGTTCGTGCAGCGGGATTTCCATGACGAATTTGTTGATCATTTGACCAAGTACACGGCCAATGTGAAGCCGGGCGATCCGCTCGATCCCAAAACGATGGTGGGGCCGCTGGTCTCGAAAGAACAGTTTACTCGTGTCAAATCCTACCTGGATATTGGGAAGCAGGAAGGCGCAAGGCCGACAATAGGCGGCGATGTCACTTCCGGCAAAGGGTACTTTGTCAACCCCACCATCTTCGTCAACGTCAAAAATGACATGAAGATTGCGCGCGAAGAAATCTTTGGTCCTGTGGTCGCCGTCATCCCCTTCAAGGATGAGAACGACGCAGTGCTACAGGGGAATGACACCACCTACGGACTTGCCGCCGCCGTGTGGACACGCGACGTCAGCCGCGCCCATAAGGTTGCTCGCGCTCTACGCGCTGGCACCGTGTGGGTCAATTGTTACAACCACATTGATCCGATCTCGCCGTTTGGCGGCTACAAACAATCCGGCATTGGGCGTGAACTCGGCAAACACTCGCTCGAGCTCTATACGCAGATCAAGTCGGTGTACGTAAAGCTGTAGCGCTCACCGTGGGCTGGCGGAAGGTGCGCCCGCACGTCCTACAGCCCTCCGTTTCCCTATTCAGTTCGCTCCTCTCCTTCCGGGATGTACTCCAGACATCTCGGACTCACTCTGCGATTCTCACAGCGGCAAGAAGCAAACGCGTTCTATGAAGGAGGAAGAAACTATGGCGGCAGTTGCGTCGATTGAAAGAGCAGGGTACGGAACAAAGTCCCGCGCGGTACTAGAATTTCTTACGGGTCCCCCGAAACAATTACTGATCAATGGGAAATGGGTGTCCGCGAAGTCAGGCAAGAGCTTCGAGACAATCAATCCGGCCAATGAAGCCGTGCTCGCTTTGGTAGCGGAAGGTGATAAGGCGGATGTAGACGAAGCGGTCAACGCCGCACGTGCGGCGTTTGAATCCGGGACGTGGTCACGTATGAGTCCGCACCAACGCGCCCGGTATTTATTCAGGATCGCCGCTATTATCGAGGCGCACGGGGACGAACTGGCCGAGTTAATTACCTTAGAGAACGGGAAACCGATTACCGAATCCGAAGCCGAAATTACCAGGACAGTGGATACCTTTCGCTATTATGCGGGGTGGGCCACCAAGATTTATGGGGAGACCAATCCTTCTGATCCTGGGTTTTTCAATTACACCCTACGAGAGCCGGTTGGTGTGTGCGGCCAGATCATTCCCTGGAACGGGCCCCTGACGACGATTAGTTGGAAAGTCGCCCCAGCGCTGGCCTGTGGCAACACCCTGGTCTTGAAACCCGCCGAGCAAACACCGCTGGTCGCGCTCCGGGCAGGAGAGTTGATGTGTGAAGCCGATCTTCCTGACGGAGTTATCAACATCGTGACAGGCTTCGGCCCCACAGCCGGCGGGGCCATCGCTCGTCATCCGGACATCGATAAAGTGGCGTTCACGGGCTCAACCGAAGTGGGCAAGTTGATTCTGCAAGCGGCGGCGGGCAATCTGAAGCGGGTGTCCCTGGAGTTGGGAGGCAAGTCGCCTAATATCATCTTTCCTGATGCGGATATGGACCAAGCCGTGAGTCTTTCGGCGGTGGGCATCTTCCGCAACCAAGGACAAGTGTGCTGCGCCGCTACGCGTATGTTCGTGCAAGAACGAGTATACGACGAATTTGCGGAACGGCTCGCGAAGAAAGCGGAAGAAATCACTCTGGGGCAACCGTTAGACCGCCGGACCACGATGGGACCACTGGTCTCGCAAGAGCAGTATCAGCGTGTGCTTGGGTACCTCAGCGTCGCCCGACAGGAAGGAGCGACAGCGAAGACTGGTGGCGAGCGGGGACCACAAGAGAAAGGTTATTTCGTCAAGCCTACTGTCTATACCGGCGTCAAGAACGAGATGCGGATTGCCCAAGAAGAAATCTTTGGTCCTGTGACCGTGCTCATTCCGTTCAAGGATGAGAATGACGCCGTCCTTCAGGGTAACGCCACCACCTATGGACTGGCGGCTGGCGTGTGGACGAAGGATATCAGCCGCGCGCATGCGGTGGCGCGGACGCTTCGCGCTGGTTCGGTATGGGTCAATTGCTATGGCATGATCGACCCTATTGCTCCATTTGGCGGCTACAAGCAATCCGGGTTCGGACGGGAGCTCGGAAAACATTCGCTTGAACTCTACACGCAGATTAAATCGGTCTACGTGAAACTCTGAACGCACCTGATCGACTATTTCGCAGACACGATCTTCCTATACATGAGGAGTATGAAATGGAGCTCCAAGAGCATAAATTCAAAGTGATTGGCTCGCGTCCGATCCGGCACGACGGCATAGATAAAGTCACGGGGCGCGCCCGATACGGCGCCGATATCTACTTGCCAGGGATGCTGCACGCGAAAGTCTTGCGCAGCCCATACGCACATGCCCGCATCAAATCCATTGACGCCTCGGCGGCGCTCGCTTTGCCTGGAGTCAAAGCGGTCGTCACCAGTCAGGATCTCCCTGATCTCGCTCCAGGTGCACGACCAATGGGCGAGCAAACGATTAACCCTCGTTATCTCTCCATGAATATTCTGGCGCGCGAGAAAGTACTGTATCACGGTCATGCGATTGCCGCTGTTGCGGCGACGACGCCACACCTTGCCGAGGAAGCAATAGGACTTATCAAAGTTGACTATGAACTTCTGCCTCCCGTGCTCGATGTTCGCAAGGCCATGCAGGAGGACTCGCCAATTCTCCACGAAGGCTTGCGCACCAGCGGGACGCCGGAAAAGAATGAAACACCGACCAACGTGGCGAACCACATTCGCTTTGCTCGTGGAGACTTGGAGATGGGTTTCAAGCTGGCTGATGTCATTGTGGAACGGGAATTTACGACCTCTATGGTGCATCAGGGCTACATCGAACCGCATAACGCGGTAGCCCAGTACAATATCGATGGCAACGCCACGCTTTGGGTGAGTACGCAAGGACCTTTTGTTGTCCGTGATCTCTGCAGTCATTTCCTCCAGATGGACGCTGGCAGCATTAAAGTAGTTCCTGCCGAGATTGGTGGCGGATTTGGCGGTAAGACCACAGTATATCTGGAACCTCTCGCCTTACTATTATCAAAGAAGACTGGACAACCGGTAAAGATGATCATGAGCCGGAGCGATGTGCTCCGGGCGACTGGGCCGACCTCCGGTTCTTATATACGCTGCAAGATCGGAGCGACCAAAGACGGGAAAATGACGGCAGCTCAGGTCTGGATGGCTTATGAAGCTGGCGCGTTCCCTGGTTCTCCAGTCGTAGCCGGCTGTATGACCATTCTCGCTCCCTACGATTTAGAGAACTTGCAGATCGATGGTTTTGACGTCGTGCTGAACAAGCCGAAGACGTGTGCATACCGTGCGCCGGGCGCCACCAATGCCGCCTTTGCGTCCGAGACCGTCATCGATGAGGTGGCGGAAAAACTGGGAATCGATCCCTTAGAGTTTCGCCGGATTAACGGGGCGAGGGAAGGCACAGCGCAACCAGCGGGGCCGAAGTTTCCTCGCATCGGCTTTCTGGAAACGCTTGAAGCGGCAAGAACCAGCGAGCACTATCGATCCCCGTTGCCGCCGTCTTCGCACGGAAAGTTGGTTGGGCGTGGAGTCGCCTCCGGTTTCTGGTTTAATGCCGGGCTGCAATCGACAGCAACCGTGAGCATTAACAGCGACGGCACCGCTAATGTCGTCACCGGTTCCCCGGATATCGGCGGCAGTCGCACTTCTATGGCCATGATTGCGGCTGAAGTGCTGGGACTGAAAGCCGAGCACGTGCATCCGAGCGTAGCTGATACAGCGACGATCGGTCACACTGACGTGACTGGCGGAAGTCGCGTGACATTTGCGACCGGGTATGCAGTCTACGAGGCGGCGCAAGATGCCGTGCGTCAGCTCAAGGAACGCGCGGCGAAATTATGGAAGGTCCAGCCTGACGATGTCGTGTATCAGGACGGCGGAGTCGTCTGCACCACCAATGGGCACGAAACCATGACGTTGAAAGAATTGGCGGCGAAGCTCGCGCGCGCCGGTGGGCCAGTCACGGGACGCGCATCAGTGAATCCACGAGGCGTGGGCGCTGGGTTTGCCACGCATATTGTTGATGTTGCTATCGACCCCGAAACAGGGAAAACGCAAATTCTGCGGTACACTGCGATCCAAGACGTAGGGAAAGCCATTCATCCGAGTTATGTCGAGGGACAAATTCAAGGCGGCGTCGTCCAAGGGGTCGGGTGGGCGATGAACGAAGAGTATGTGTACGATGACAAAGGGTTGATGCGGAACGCAGGGTTTCTCGACTACCGTATGCCGACCTGTTATGACCTGCCGATGATTGACACGATTATGGTCGAGGTCCCAAACCCGGGCCACCCCTTAGGCATTCGCGGCGTCGGTGAAGTGCCGATTGTGCCGCCGCCAGCGGCGATCGCGAACGCTATCTATCGCGCAGTCGGGGTGCGGATGTCAGAACTACCCATGTCTCCGCCTCGGCTGCTGAAAGCGTTATGGAAAAAAGCGCAGACTTCGAGCAGTGGAGTAAATATTGAGGGATGAGCCAGCTCAGCGAAAGGGCGCCCTGCTTTTTGCCGCTAGCGAAAGCACTGCGATCGTGGCAAGCTGATGAGCTTTGACGATCAAAATCGGCAAGCACACTCTAGCGGAACAAGAGCTGTAGGGGCACGGCGCGCCGTGCCCCTACGCGGGTTACCTACAGTACCGAACTTGGCTGTCAAAATTCATTAGGCGAACATTTGATGGTGAACGACTCCACAGAAAGAGAAAGGACTGTTCCCGATGGAATACAAGACCGTTGCCGAAGCCAAACATCTTCCCGGTTTGCGCTTGGCGCTCACCGTAGGCGGACCAGCGCCGTGGAGCATGGCGGCCAAAAGTATTTTTCATGTCAAAAAGATTCCTTATATTCCCGTGGCGCAGTACGGCGGCCAAGCCAATGAAGACCTCGTCGCCTGGACCGGGCATCGCAATGCCCCGGTGGCTGTGTACGAGCAAGAGCCTCCGCGTACTGGATGGTACGAAATCTTACTGCTGGCTGAACGCCTAGCGCCGACACCGTCCCTTTTACCGCAGGACGTGGACGAGCGTGCGCTCGTGCTGGGCCTCTCCACTGAGCTGTGTGGTGAAGAAGGGTTCACCTGGCAAGCGCGGCATCTCATGTTCGATGCATTACTGAAAATCCAAGGCGACGCGTTCAAGCAGAATCCCATGTATCGCGCGTATGGCTATTCGCCCCAGAATGCGGCGGCGGCTCCAGCGAAAATGCAACCGATTCTGACCGCCTTAGCCGCCCGGTTGCACAGGCAGCAGGCTGCGGGAAGTCGCTATTTCGTGGGCGGTCAACTCACTGCGCTGGATCTGTATTGGGCCAATATGTCGCAGGTGATCGATCCCTATCCGCCGGAGAAGAATCCTATGCCCGATTTTTTCCGCCAGCTTTGGGCGCCAGTGCGCGCCGCTGTCGAGTCGGCGCTTGATCCCATTCTGATTACTCACCGGGATTTTATTTTTGCCCAGTATCTTACCCTGCCCCTTGATTTCTGACGTGGCGCCGTTGGGAAGAAACCCCCTCTTATGCATTATGCACCTTCTGCATCAACCAATCGTCTTGCTCTTCAGGAGGTGGGATCTCATACCAGTCCATGTGCTCGCGCAACGACTCCAGCACAGCTCGCACATGACGAAGAAAATCGGGCATCGCCAGGACGACCACGGTTGCCTTTTTGCGGTCAATCGTGCGCACAATGCCAATTCCCTCGTACGATTCGATGACAAACTTAAGGAGCGCGATATCTTCGCGCGAGACGCGGAGATAGATTTCGATGAGGTCGTTATTCATTAGAGGTCTTCTCTTGCTTCACAAAGACGACTATGCGTTGGTGGACAAGAAACTCAAACACTTCCTTGACCCGAAAACCTAACGGTTCAATCTCAGTGCGCAGCTGAGCCAGGGTTGTCTTGTGCTCTGGTTTGACCGGAACAGTAGGATCTTCACCCCGGTATTCAACAAGGACAAGACGACCATCTGATTTGAGCGCGCGGCGCACTTGGAGCATCGTTTCTTCTGGATATTCCAGTTCGTGGTATACATCCACCATGAGCGCGAGATCAAGCGCGTTCTCGGGAAGTTTGGCGTCGGTCGGCGTACACAGGATCAACTCGATATTGTGGAGCCCTTCCGCCCGCATGTTGTCTTTGAGAAGGGCAAGCATCTGCGGTTGAATATCGGTCGCCAGCACTCGCCCCTGTGGTCCGACTCGTTTGGCCAGCCGCACGCTGAAGTAGCCGGTCCCGGCGCCAATATCGGCGACCGTGCTTCCCGGCTGAATGTTGAGCGTGTCAAGGACTTTCTCAGGCTGCTGCGTGAGGTCGCGATCCGGACGCTCCAGCCAGCCGGCTCCATGATAGCTCATCGGCGGTGCGATCACACGGCCTCTGTAGGTTTTGGAAGCCGCGTCGTCTGCCCGCCCGTGCAGCTGAAGGGCGAAGAGGCAAACCAAAGTGAGGAGGCGCGCAAGAACGAAACGAACTTGCAGTTGGAAACGGGGCTGATATCGCATTGGTGTTGCTCCAAAAGTGACGAGCCTTACCCTAACCCTTTCCTGGGAAAAGGGAAATTGCTAGCAAAGACGGGAGACAGAACAAAAGTTCGGCTTTCGAGGGGACACGCCATAGGTAGGGGCGAGGTCGCCTCGCCCCTATGACTGAAGGGAGGGTATATACAACGAGCGGAAGCGGAGGCAGGTCCTTGCAAAACCAGCGGAAAATCCCTACGCAGATGCCATGCCTCAACGACGCCTGTTTATCAGCGATTCGTTCGCGCTGCTGCAAGAGGCGCTGGTCACTGCCGTGCAGACAATCAAAAACGCTGCTCCGCTAGCGCCGGTGACCATTGTTGCCGCGAGTCCGCTCCTTGCCCTGCGTTTGCAACGGGCTTGCGCCTGGGCGGGATCGGGGCATTTTGCGCTGCGTGCGTGGACGCTTGACGAGTTTGTGCGCGGCGTTGCGGAGGAGGCGATGCTGCGAGAGGGCTGGCGGCCGCTGCCGCCGCAGGCGGCGCCGTTGCTGATGAAGCGTTTACTCAGTGAAATTGAGCCCGACAACTATTTTGCTCCGCTGGCGACGCTTCCGGGGTTTCCACGCACAGTCCTGGTGACCATCGCAGACCTCAGACACGCAGAGGTTTCACCGCAACGGCTCCGCGAGTTTCTTCATCAGGCGCCGCAAGGCGAAGTCTCCCGCCGCAAGCTGGCAAGCTTGACGTTGTTATATGAACGTTATCTGCAACGTCTGACAGAACAGCGCCTGTACGACGATGCGCTGCTCCTGGAGCAAGCCGCGGCGCTGCTTGCCTCTATTTCTCCTTCGACTGAGCCGCTGCTGCTGTATGGCTTTTACGATTTTACGCCGTTGCAGCGCCGCGTCCTTGCCGCCGCGACGCGAGACCGTGACGCCCTGGTGTTCTTTCCGTGGCGCGCTGGTGAGGCCTATGCCTATGCGACTCCCACTTTGACATGGTTCATGAGTTTGGGCTTTCACTCCGTGTCTCTCGCAGCGGATTCCCAGAAACATCATCACCTTGCGCGGCTGCAGGAACGGATATTTGAAGAGCCCTCGCTCTCTCGGACTCCCATGGCGCGTCACGCTGATCACTCCGTGCTCTTCCTGTCCGCGCCGGGAGTAGGCGCTGAGGCGCGTGAGCTTGGCCGAGTGATTCTTGAGCTGGTCCGCACCCGAGGCGTGCGCTTCCATGAGATAGGGATTTTCCTGCGTGATCCCGCCTCGTATGGACAGGTATTGCTGGAAACCCTGCAAGGATTAGACATTCCGTGTGTCCTCCAGGAGGGACTGCCGTTGAGCCAGACGCTGGCCGGCCGGCGATTCTTGCTGCTCTGTCAGGTGCTGTTGGAAGACTATGCGCGCGCGCGCGTCATCGAGTTTATCGACGTGGCGGAACCGCCGTTTGCCGCTTTACTCGGACCGCTTGCCGACGCTGTGCACGTGGCGCGGTGGGAGCAGCTCTCCGTACACGCGTGTATCGTCAAAGGCGCGCAGGCGTGGCGTGAGCGGTTGGCTCGCCTCCTGGAAACCCGACGAGAAGACGCTGAGACTCAGACGGAGACGTTGACGGATCAACAGCGCTTACGCGCTTTTCTCACGTTCATGGAAGGGTTTCTCTCGGCCAGTGCGCTGCGTCCAGCTGCGAACTCCTGGCGTGGATGGACCACTTTCATACTAGAATTGCTGCGCCGGTATACGTCGCCAACGGAGCATACGACGCGACTTGAGCAGATGTTGTTGCAGGTAGCTGAAGTTGCTTCGTCGGGTGAACCGGTGTCTTTCGCCGAGTGGGTGAACGGCGTTACAGCGGCATTGCACATGACGAGTGTTCCTGCTGACGCGTGCGATACTGACGGCGTGTGTATCGGCCATGCGCCGGCTGCGTATGGAGCGCCGTTTCGCGTCGTGATGATTCCTGGTCTTGTGGATGGCGTTTTTCCACGGCTCGCGCGTCAAGATCCATTGCTGCTTGATCAAGAACGGCAGTATGTGTCGGAGTTTCTGTCCTCTGAGCTGCAGCAGCGGCGTAGTTTAAGCGACGCCGAACAGTTGCTCTTTGTCCTCGCTCTGCAGAGCGCGCGTGAGGTGGTAGTCCTCTCGTATCCCCGTGCTGAGCATGGCTTTGGTCCCGCGCGCGCCCCATCCTTTTATCTTGTTCGCGCACTGGAAGCGTTGAGCGGCGCACCCGCCTCGTTTATGGAGGTGCAAGAATGGGAGCGGCGAGCGTCCCTTTGCCCCTCTGAGCTTGGCCCACCGCAGGAGGCGATGGACCAGATCGAATATCACTTACTGAGCGCCCGGCATGCTGTGGCGTCAGCCGATCCCACCCCGCTAGGATACCTGGCTACCATGTCGCCATTCTTTCCCGCGGCTTTATATGCTGTCCATCAACGGCGGCATGTGGAGCGGTTGACTCCTTTCGATGGCGTCATTGACGATGAGCGCGTGCAGGCGGCGGTGCAGCGTCATCTCTTTCCCGCCGGACTGCGTCTCTCGGCGAGCGCGCTCGAAACTTATGCCCGGTGTCCATTCCGCTTCTTTTTAACTGCGGTCTTAGGTCTTGCTCAATTTGAGGAACCAGAACAGGTGCTCACGCTGCAGCCTCGTGACCGTGGCGCTCTGCTTCATGCAATTCTCCATGATTTTTTTGCCCGCGCTGGCGCAGCTGGATGGTTGCCGTTCACAATGGATAATAAATCCAAAGCACGGCAGCTGTTGCACGACGTAGCGGACGAGCATTGTCGGCGTTTCGCAGACCGCGGCGCTACCGGGTTTCCTTTATTGTGGGAGATTGAGCAGGAACATCTGCACGAACGGTTATTGCTCTTCTTGGAGCGTGAGTGCGAGGCTGATGCGGCGTTCTTGCCTACGGCGTTTGAAGTACAGTTTGGCGCGGATGCTGCTGAAATAGACAGACGCGACCTCTCCCCGCTGTTTCCTGGTGGTCTTGTGCGTTTTAGATTAACAACCGGTGAAGAAATTTTACTGCGCGGCCGCATTGATCGCATTGACCTTGCGCCTGATCAACGCCACGCCCGCATCGTAGACTATAAAACCGGCAAACCGCTGCGTGGCCGGTTTGCCGGCGGGACGGCGTTACAATTGCCCCTGTACCTGTATGCCGCCCGCGCTTTATGGCCGGAGAAACAGTGGGAATCCGCCGCGTATGCGTATGTCGATCGCAAACGCCGGGTTGAAGCTCCGGTGTTCACGCAGGAGAATTGGGCGGCGTGCGAGACGACGTTGCGCGAGGTCGTGACGAAACTGACGCAGAGCTTACAAGCCGGGTGTTTCGCGGCGGCGCCCGACGAGTGTTATCCTTGCCCGTTCCCGTTGATCTGCCGCGGACATGCCGGGCCTCAGGCGGCGCGCAAACAGCAGGATCCCCGATTGGAGCTGCTGCGGCAGGTGAGGGGAGTGGAATGACGCCGACCACGCTGCATGACGAGGACGCACGCAGTCGCGCCGTAACGGACCTGGATACGACGTTTCTGGTCGAGGCTGGCGCCGGCACGGGCAAGACGAGCATACTCGTGCAGCGTTTGCTCGCCATCGTTCGCAGCGGGCGCGGTCAGCTCGACCGGTTGGCTGCTATTACCTTTACGGAAAGAGCCGCGATGGAACTGCGCGCGCGCTTGCATGGAGAACTCGAAGCCTTGCTCGCCAGAAAGATCACTGAGAGTGAGCGGCTTCAGGTGCGTGAGGCGCGTCGGCAATTTGACCGCGCGCAGATTTCTACGGTGCATGCGTTCTGCGCTAATTTGTTGCGGGAGCGCCCGGTTGAAGCGCGTGTGGATCCGGACTTTGTCGTGCTGAACGAATTTGACGCCAGGCTGCTGCGGCAAGAGGTATGGCGCACGTGGCTGGCTCAGGAAATGGAGCGCAGTCCTGCCGTGTTGAAGCAGGCATTGCGGGCGGAGGCGACCCTGGAGCACCTGGAAACGTTGCGGGATTTCTTAGTGGAGCATCGTGATTGTGTCGCGTGGCTGCCTGCGCCGGTCGAAGATCGTCTGACGGAATTTTCCTTGACGTTTACCCGCCATATCGCACGATTGCGCGCCTGCGCCCGCGCCTGTGTGGATCACGCCGACCGCGCGTATATGCAAATAGCGGCCTTATCGGACACGCTCTCCCGTGCGCGGGACGGCGCCCGGTGGGAGTCGGCGCTGTGGCGGGATTTGCCGCTTTCCGCCAAGGCGGGAACACGAACGAATTGGAAGCCGGCGCAGGCGTTAGAAGAAGCGCGGCGGCTGTTCGGCGAGATCGCCGACGCCCAACAGCTCGCTCGTGCCGCCTGGAGCCATAATCTGACTGTTAACGTTGTGGCCTGGTTACAAGGGTATCTCAGCGCCTATGCGGCGCAGAAGCGAGAACGCGGCTGCCTTGACTTCGTAGATTTGTTGCTGCTCACTCGCGACCTGCTCAAATCTGACTTCACCGTGCGACGGGCGTTGCAAACCCGTTTGCAATTTCTGCTGATCGATGAATTTCAGGACACCGATCCGCTTCAGGCTGAGATTATTTTTTTTCTCGCGGAGAGAACGCCGGCGGCGGCGGAATGGACCGAAGTGAGGCTCCACCCTGGCAAACTCTTTCTGGTTGGCGACCCGCAACAATCGATCTATCGCTTCCGCCGAGCGGATTTGCAGGTGTATGCTCAAGTCCGCGAGATCGTAAGTCGTCAAGGGCAAGTATTGACGCTAGCCTCCAACTTCCGGACAAGCGCTCCCGCAGTTGCCTGGATTAATGAAACGTTTACCCGTGAGTTCGCCGCGGTGAGCGCAGACCAGGCGGCCTATCGTCCGCTGCACGCCTCGCGGAGCGAGCGAACGGGAAGAGAAGTGATCGTCTTGTCTGCACCCATCGAGGCTGAAAAGCTTAGCCGAGAGGAGCAGCGGCAGTGGGAAGCGCGGGCGGTGGCGGCCTTCCTCAGCAGAACGATAGGCGAGGCTGGTCTGGAAATGTGGGGAGGCCGGACGATCGGCTATCGTGACGTTGCCATACTCTGCCGCACCCATCAAACCCTTGAAGTGTATGAAGAAATGTTACGGGAGGCGGGCGTCCCGTGCCGGGTGGTTGGTGGACGCCGTTTTGCCCGTCGCCAAGAAATTGGCGAGCTTCGTGCGCTGCTTCGCGCTATAGATTCTCCTGCTGACGCCGTCGCACTGGTTGCGACCTTACGGTCGAGCCTGTTTGGATTTAGTGATGAAGAACTGGCGGTTTTTGCCTGCAGTGGTGGACGCTTTGATTATTCATGGACGCCGCCTCAAGCAGAAGCCAATGCGCTGATGCAACGGTTCGCGGCTGCTTTTGCTTTCTTACGGCGCCTCCATGCGCGGCGCACGCAGCTCAGTCCGGCGGCGCTGCTGACGGAACTGTACGCCACAACACATCTGCTCCCGCTGTGGGCCATTGCTCCGCACGGCAATTACTGCGTGGCGCAACTGCTGCAATTAATTGAAACAGCGCGTGCGCTTGTTGATCGCAACGCGTCTACCCTGGCGGCATTCAATCGCTTTCTGGCTTTACAGGAAGAGGCTGCAATTGAAGGCGACCTGCCTGTTATGGAGGAACAGGAATCCGCCGTCCGGCTGCTGACTATCCATCAGGCGAAAGGCTTGGAATTCCCTGTGGTGATTCTGGCTGATGCGGCCTACCGTCAACGACGGGTGAGCCGGGCTGGAATTATCGAACGGAGCGGCGGCCAGGTAGAGGTGCGCATTGGAGCTCGAGACTTGACATACACAACCTTGGGATGGCAGAAAGCGGAAGCGCAAGAACAAGAACGGGAGGATGCGGAGGAGCGTCGCTTGTGGTATGTGGCGGCTACCCGCGTGCGTGATCACTTGGTGATTCCGGTCGTTCTTCCTGCGGGAAAAAATGGCAAGAAGGTGGAACACTGGGCTGTGCCTGAAGAGCTGAGCGTGCGGCTTGCCGTCCTCCACGGCAAAAACTGCGAACGTGCTGACCCTGAAGAGCAAGCATCCGGCGTCTATATTTACCGGCTGTCGCCTGAGGCGTTGGCGCCATCCCTCTCTGTGCCGCAGCTCTTTCTCCGTGTGAGTCCGGATGAAGTTGCGGTGCGAGAATACCACGCCTGGGAAAATGCCAGACAGGCGACACTTGCGGCTGGACGCCACGATGCGGCAGTGACAACAGTCTCATCAGTCTCATCGCTTCCGTCTATAGATAGTGGGAGAGAGGGACTGGGCGGCCTACGTTTTGGCCGGCTTATGCATATTGCGTTGACCGCGTTGCAGAATGTTGGACAGAGCGGAGTGCCCTCATTGGACACTATTGTTCAGTCTAGTGTCTGGAATGCTGAAGAGCGGAAGAACATCATCCGCCTGGTGAGAGAAACCCTGGCCGCGCCGCTCATGGAGCGAGCGCGGAAGGCGGTGGAACGATTTGCCGCTGCGCCGTTCTCTTTTCACTACTCTGGAGGTTTATTCGAAGGCGTCATAGATTTTGCGTTCATCGAGAACAACGCTTGGGTGATTGTGAATTTTTGCCTGGATCATACGGCGCGACAGAGCGCTGACACAGATCTAGATATGGCCCGTTCCCAGCTGCATCTCGCCGCTATGGCGCTTGAGCAGCTGACGCGGCTTCCGGTGGCTGAAATAACTACGTTCTTTGTTCATACACAACAGGCCGTGACACGTCCTTGGCGCGAGACGGAGCGCCGCGCATTGAGGGAGAGCCTGCAGGCCACGTCACACGAGCGAGGGGCGAGCGGATGAAAACCTTAGTCTTGCCTTTCGCTGAAAAAGACTTCTACTTTGACGAGTTTCACGGCAAAACTTTATTGTTTGTCGGTCACGCTGCTGACATGGCGAGCAACGAAGCAGTAGAAGAGCTCGGAGCGGTCTGCCGCGCCCTGGTGAAGAACGAGACTCGCGTCATAGTGTTAATGGGAAGCGCCAACACGAAAGAGCAGCGGCGTATTGCCGCGCTGCATAGGGTGCTGACGCTGGGAAATCGGACGAAGTTCTCGCCGCCTGTCGAATTATCCCCTGCAGCGAGTGAAGACGCCGTGCTGACGCAGATATGGTCCGTCCTGCGCAGCTCACCGGCGTTCGTTGGCGTGTGGCCTGATCAAACTGGTCTATCCTTGTTGTCCTGTGCTCAGCGAATCGCCATTCGCTTGAAGGTCTATAAGCTCGTCTTGCTTGATCCGCAGGGCGGCATCTATACCGGCGGAAGTTTACTTTCATTCATGAACGGTGCGGTGTTGTCTGAACTGCTGCGTCAAGGTGAAGCGGAATGGGCGGGGCTTGGCGCTCGCCGCCCTTTACTGGAAGCGATTCGCACAACGCTCGAGGGAGGAGCGGGCTCTGTTTCGCTCTGTTCTATTGCCGGGCTTGCTCGCGAACTTTTTACGTATGAAGGGTGTGGGACGTTTTTTACGCTCACGGACTATTGCCGGGTGGAGCGTTTGGGCATTGATGATTTTCATGAAGTTGAAAAATTGCTGGAGCGAGGAGAACGAGAGGGATATTTAAAGGCGCGCTCACTGACGGAGATTGACCAGTTGCTGCTCCATGGCTATGGAGCCCTGCTGGGGGCCGCGCCTGGAGAGCTGGCGGGTTTTTGCGCCTTGCTGCCCTATTTCGAAGACAACGCGGCGGAAATCGTCGGCTTGTACACCATCACGCGGTTTCAGGGTGAGGGCATTGGCAGCCGGCTTATCACCACTATGATTGCTGAGGGAGAAGCCAAAGGTTTTGCCTATCTCTTCGCCACGACGACCCAAGAAGGAGCGCAGAGGTTATTTGAGCGGCATGGGTTTCGGCGTGTCTCTGTGGAAGACGTGCCTGCGGCAAAGTGGCGCGATTACGATGTTGAGCGTAAGAAACATGTAGCGGTCTACCGGCGCGAACTGCCTCCGCCGGAAGGAGAGCTGAAGATATGATCGTCGGTATTGATATTGGCGGATCAACGACAGACGCCGTGCTCCTCACGAATGGGGAGATTGTCGTTGTGACCATCGAAACAGGAGATCCTTTAGCGGCAGCGGCCGGCGCCCTTGGGAAACTGTTGAGCACTGTGGGTGGTCGGCTTGCTGATATCAAGGCAGTGGCGGTCAGTGGTGGAGGAGCGCGATGCCTTGAAGATCAATTATTCGGTGTGCCGGTAGTGAAAGTGCCGGAAATTGAGGCGATTGGCGTGGGAGGCAGTACGTTGGCCGAGAAGTCGTCAGCATTGGTAGTCTCGCTGGGGACGGGGACCGCCTTAGTGTCCGTGCAGGGTAATAGCATTGAGCATGTGGGCGGCACGGGAGTGGGCGGCGGCACGCTGCTTGGTTTAGCACGGCATTTGCTCGGCGTGACGCGGCTCGACACCATCGAACAAATGGCGGCGACTGGCGACCTCACGCGTGTCGATCTCACAGTCGGAGATATTGCGGGCGGGCCGGTCGGGATTGTTCCTGCAACGGCGACTGCCAGCAACTTTGGCAAAGTTCGTGCCGACCCGACGCCGGCGGACAAGGCCTTAGCACTGGTGAATATGGTAGCTGAAGTGACATTTACGCTGAGCCTCATGGCGGCGCGGGCGCGACAGCATAAGGATGTTGTCTTGACCGGAAAACTCACACGGGTTAGGCCGTTGCGGGATCGTATGGAAGCTTTGCGTCCTCGCCGTGGGGAAAACGTTATTGTCCCCCCGTATGCCGAGTACGCCACCGCAATCGGCGCCGCACGGTCTGTCAGTATGCATGAGTAAGCGCGCCCTGGCGCTTTTTTTGCTTGCAAAAAAAGCGGTCAAGAAATCACATTAGTAAAAACTCAGAGGGGCGGATGGAAAATAATCTCTTGCCGGAGAACTGAACTTTACTTGACTTCGTTCTTCTCTGTTCTTAGGATACATATGTTCTTATCTACCTTGCAGGCTTAAGTGTCTGCCAGGGGAACCTTCCAACACTATTGCTGCGCTTGCGTAATTGGGATTCTGCCAATAACACCGAGGTTCTTTCCGGTGCCAGCTCTGTTCTAGAGCGGGACACAGGAATTCTTTTATGGTTGATGGTCTGCCCACAGAAAGGGGTTATAGGCGCCCTATGGAAAAACGGAAAGAAAAATTACGAGCTGTTCCGCACGCATCAGAGAAGACGTTGCTGAGTGCGCCTGAGGCCGCCCATCCTCTTTCTTCAGATGTGTCGCCGGCGGAAGAAATCGATGGGGTGATGTCCATTTTTGAAGAGATAGATATCGAAGCTGTCGATGTGCTTGACGAAGAAAGCCCTCTTGGCATCGATTTGCCGAAACGAGAAGAGGAAGAATGGGAAGAAGAGGCTCCAGTCGCGGAAGAGCCGGCCGCTACTGGCGGCGACACTTCTGATCCTGTGCGCATGTATTTGCAAGAGATGGGCAATATCCCTCTCTTAAGCCGTGAAGAAGAAGTCGCCATTGCGAAGGAAATTGAAGCAGGAGAAAAGCAGGTCAAATGGGAAGTGTTTTCGTCTCCACTGGCGTTGCGCTCTATTCTTTCTCTTGGTGAGAAACTGAAACAAGGCGAGATCGAGCCTCGGCATGTTTTTGGCGACGATGAAGAAGAGATAGATGCATCGGGGAAAGAGGATCAGCGTATTGAACTCTTTCTGAGCAAAATGGGGCCGCTCAAGCGTCTGGCCAATGAGCGGGAGAAAGTGGAACAGGCGTTGCACAAACGTCTGACGGCGAAGGAGAGAGAGAAAGCTTTAAAGAAGCTGAGCGAGGTGCGGGAAAAGATCCAGGCAACGCTAACGACTCTGCCGCTGGGGCGGAAGCATATTACCGCCCTTGTTGAAAAAC
The DNA here is from genome assembly GCA_035575235.1 of Candidatus Methylomirabilota bacterium. Classification (GTDB taxonomy): domain Bacteria; phylum Desulfobacterota; class Binatia; order Bin18; family Bin18; genus SYOC01. The sequence continues at coordinate 788 of DATLYA010000131.1, read as the reverse complement.
TAAAAGAAATTGGCGGCTTGCTGGATCAGCAGCTGGACGTGTGTGCGCGCCACGAAGAGGCGCTCAGACGGAAGGCCGCCGAAATTCTTTCGCTCGCGCGCATTTTGAAAAGCGGCGGGCCTCAGGCGTCCAAACTTACAACGCAATTGGGGAAATCTACCGCCGCGCATATCGTCGAGGCCGGCAACATTATCCAGAATGCTCGAAAAGAGATTCATAGAATTGAAGAAGAGTTAGGCACAACCAGCGATGACCTCCACCGGGCGCTGGATATTATTGCTCGTGGCGAGTATCAGGCGCAGGAAGGCAAGCGGCGTCTGATTGAAGCGAATCTCCGTTTGGTGGTGAGTATTGCCAAGCGGTATGTCAATCGCGGTCTTGGTTTTCTTGATCTTATTCAAGAAGGCAATATTGGCCTCATGCGGGCGGTGGAGAAATTTGAGTACCAACGCGGATATAAGTTTTCCACCTATGCAACCTGGTGGATTCGCCAATCAGTCAGCCGGGCCATCGCGGATCAGGCGCGGACGATTCGTATCCCGGTCCACATGATTGAGACGATCAATAAGGTGCTGCGGACATCCCGATACCTTGTCCAACAGCTGGGGCGGGAGCCAACTCCAGAGGAGATTGCTACACAAATGGAGGTTCCCGCCGATAAAGTTCGTAAGGTTCTCAAGATCGTCAAAGAGCCGGTCTCGCTCGAAACGCCGATCGGTGACGATGAAGAGAGTTCTTTGGGGGATTTCGTCGAAGATCGTCAGACCTTGTCGCCTGCTGACGCCGCG
>DATLYA010000130.1:0-11485 GCA_035575235.1 Candidatus Methylomirabilota bacterium | reverse complement strand
AATGTCCTCGGGTTCAAGCCGGTGCGTTGCGATACGATCAAAGTCAAGGAAGGTGGGCACATTCGCCACATTTTCTTCGATACCGGCCGTGATCAGTTGATCGCCTTCATGGAAGCGCGTAACGTGCCAGGCGTGCCGGTTGAATATGATGCAGGCATCAATCGTGGCTTAGGGGTACCGAGTGCGTTTTATCATTTTGCTTTCGAGGCCGGGACGGAGGCCGGCTTGGAGGCCAAACGTCAGGAACTGCTGGCTAAGGGAGTAGCCGTCTCGGAGATTGTGGATCACGACTGGGCCAAATCGATCTACTTTAAAGATCCTAACGGGGTCCAACTTGAGTATTGTTGCCTCACGCGTGACTTTACGCCTGAAGACGCGGTGATGAAGCAGCGCTTTGAAGCGTCGATCAAGGCCCTGGGGTTAGAAGATACCGCGTCGCTCGTTTCCTCCCGGGAATAAAAACCCGACCTGCCCCCTCCGTTTCGCCTTGGCGAGGAGGGAGAGGTTTTCCTCCAGCTTCAACGGTCCCGGTTCACGAGGAGAGAGAAAGAAGGCTTTTGGGTGCGCTTCTGGTTCTCTCTCTCCTCGTGAGAAAGCTCTGAAAGAGGGGGAGCGAAACAGTCGGTCTCATCTCTATGTAGGGGGAGGCAAGGCCGTTACGTGCGCATCCTCCGCACGGGGTGATCCGGCGGCAACAGGCAAAGATTATCGCTCTCCACTTTCAAGGCGCAGTTAAACCGCGCGCGATAATTTTCTAACGCGATCGCGGCTGTCAATTCGATAATCTGCTCGGTGCTCAATAAGGTCTGTATTGTCTCAAACACAGGGTCAGAGACAGCAGCCGGGGTGTGCGTCATTCCTTCGGCATACCGCAGCACTGCTTTTTCAAGGTCAGTAAATTGCGTGCTCGTCGCAAAGCTGGCCAGGTCCTCCAACTGCTCGTCTGTAATCCCAGCGTCTCTGCCTACGGCAGAGTTGATATCCACTCAAAAGGGGCAGCCGACCATCTGGGCTACGCGTATTGACACCAAGGTCTTGAGGCGACCTGCAACCACCCCCGAAGCGCCCACCGCTTGATTCAACTTTGCGGTAGCAAGGAGAATCTCCGGACGATGCGCCATAACGAGATTGGGCGTAATGATGCGCCCGAACAGGTCGAGACTGCGTTGAAATACCGGCCTGACGTCCTCAGGCGCGTTTTGAGGGTCAATGCCTTTAACTCGCATGTGTAGCACCTCCTTAGAGCCGTAGTCCACCGCTCCATTGATACCGCCGCTTTATCGGCATTTTCTCTATTAAAAAGTAGCGCGACTCTCTGCCGGTGCGCCTCCTTTCTCGACGGTCGTGGACGTAGCGCCATTACTGTAAAGACACTCATCGGCACTATCAATGGAGCCAGTTTATTGATGTTCGATGGAGCCGCTTTGGGGTGCATGGCGTCGCCTCCTGAGAATTGACGCACATCCTCATCTTCACTCCTGTAGACAACAAAAGACTCAAGGTGCAGGCTATGGAGCTCACGTTCCACGCCTGCCCGCCTGGTTAGTAGTGATGGTCCGGATAAACTCCGGGCCGCGACCCTATTGCTCCGGCTTCAGCTTCGCGCCGTGCTGCGCAAAGTAGGCTCCGACGCGCCCCGCCTCCGCTTCGGTTATCGAGTCGGTAAGGCGGCGGATGCGGTCTCCAGCGAAGACGGCGCGTTCTTCACCTTCCATGCGACAGTCGGGCGCGCCGGCGAGAGTGTAAATCGCCGCCCACCGAACCCAGACGCCGCCGTCCTTTTCCGTCGGCCCTTCCAGCACCTCGATTGTGCGCGAGTCGAACCGGCGGTCAAAACCGTTGACGGAATTTTTGAATTGCGCCAACACCGCAGCGCGTCCCTCGTATTTCCCGCCAAACGGCGGCGGGGCAAGGAACTCGTACACCGCATCCTCGGTAAAATACGGTTCAAGCTTGGACCAAGTGTCGCTAGCGTACGCCTCTTCAAACGCCGCCGCATACGCCAGATACCGATCAACAATTCCCATACGTTTTCTCCTTTGCCTGAGGATTTTTTGCAGAAATGCTTTGTGGTTGTGTCCTCTCGCAATCAGGTGGGCGCTCGCTTGAGTGCGGCGATGTAAAAAGAGGACTCGGCGATCTCTTCCAGGCAAATCACGAGCGCCACCGTCATCACGGTGTTAAGCCGCCACCACCAGCCGAGACTGTAGGCGCTGAGACAGACGCCAACGATCGCGATGCGATAGCCGCGCACCAGCGTCAACGCCTTGAGCGGATCGCCGCTCTGTCGCCGCATGGCCTGGATTCCCCGTCGGAAGCCCCAACAGATAAGCGTGACGCCTATCCCCATCAGGAGCAGGGCGGGGGCGTGCTGTCCATGCTGCTGAAGTACGTCAGGAACGACTGTGTACAGAGAAAAGACATTCATTGTCATTCCCCTTTGCTCGACGGAACAGCTTCCTATTCGTTGAACTTCTCTAAGAGCGCGGCGTTCTCCTCTTCGCGAACGGCGGCGGCCAGCAGCGCCTCTTGGGCGTCTGTCTGTGTTGTTTGGGAAGCCCAACTCCGGTATAAGGACGCCCCGCTGCGTTCGAGCGTCGCCATCAACGCCTGTTGTTCCGCCAGTGATTTTCCCTCAAAGAGTTTTCTCAGCGTCTCCTGCGGAGAGAGGCGCGCTTCAAGCACCATCTGCGTCTGGGTGACTACTGCAACCACCGCGCCGTTCTCTCGCGTGACGCGCGTTTGCCACACCATCGTGCGCTTGCCGCGGTGGAGCGCCGCACATTCGCCGAAGACGGTGGACCCTTCTGGCGCTGCGGCGAGAAAGTTCGTTTTTGATTCTAAGGTGGTGGTTCCGGCGCCGTGAGCGAGATTGAGCGCGGTGATATACCCCCCCAAAGTGTCCGCGAACGCCATAATCGCGCCGCCATGCATCACATGATTGGTCGTGCACAGGTCTGGACGCACGACCATGCTGGCTTTCACACGTTCCGGCGATGCCGCAAGAAAACGGACGCCCAACACTTCTGGAAATAAGCCTTTGGTGTGTTCTTGCAAAAATGCAACAGAATCCATACTGAAGAACTACTCCTCTCTTGCGTGTGCGTGTACGTATCCCATAGCGATTCGTCTCTCTCTTGAGAAGCGGGTTCCCTGTCGGCTCTCCTGTGACGGCCCGTCAGGCGAGAGCGCCCCAAAACTCATTAAGCAATACGCTCATGAGCCGCGGGTGTTCTTCGGGAAAGAACAGTTTAGCCCGCGGGACTCGCGTGATTTTTTTGAGGCCGCCAAGGTTCGCCCGGAGCCAGTCAAGCGACGGCTCCATAGCAAATACCGGATCAGCCTCGCCCCAGATGATTTGTGCGGGAATCGTTGACGCCCGCAATTTTGGCGCGATCTCCATAAGCTGCGCGCGGTTCTTCGTCCAGTCACAGAGTTGTTGAAACTGCTTGATACGGTCGTCCGACGCGACGATCGGCGCGAGGTAGAGCTGCACGAGCTCGGGCGTAAACAGCTCGGCGTCCTCATACACCACCGCACCGAGCTGCCGGCGCGCCAGGGTAGTATCGCTCAGCATCTGCTTCATTGCTTGTGGAACGGCCCCAGCTGCAACGCCCTGATAGAATCCCGTGAGCAGCGCGTTCGGCCAGCGATCGTATACTTCACAATTGGTGAGCGTCAACGTGCGCGCCCTTGTCGGATAGGTCGCGGCGAAGATTTGGCTGACGCCGGCGCCGGTGTCATTCCCAACGACATCAACCTTGTCGATGTTGGCGGCGGCAAGGAAGGCGGCGATCATCTGCGCCTGCGCCGCAAACGAAACGTCCTGTCCTGCCGCAATCTCGGTGTAGCCCAAACCCATTTCATCGAGCGCGATACAGCGCCGCGCCGGGGCGAGATCCTCAATTACGCCGCGCCACTGGTAGCCGCAAAGCGGCAGACCGTGGAGGAACAGGGTGACGGGACCGGAGCCTTGCTCGATATAGGCGATGCGGCCGAAAGAGGTTTCGAGGAAACGCCGTTGCTGGTGAAATGCTGTTGGGTTCATAATTGTTATCCTCTTTCTTGGTGAAGGAGTTGTTCTAGAAGCGTGCTGCGTGTGGTTGTGTGAATGGGTGTGGTTCTCTGCCGAGGCGGCGGATTAAATACAGCAGCGGGCCGATGCTGCCAAGAGTCAGGGTGAGCGCGACATAAGGAAGGGGAGCGATCCCGTGCTTGCGGGCATCCTGCCACATCCAGAGGAGCACCAAACTGAGCGCAATCGTGAGGTCAAGAAACACCTGGATGGTCGCGGCGTTCAGAAGCGCTTGCTCAAATAGGCCAATATAGCCGTACTGATAGAGGGCGTATCCTGTAAAGGCGGAAAACGCGAGCAGCAGAACTTCGAGCCCGAGTTGCTTAGCGTTCATGAGTAATTCCTTTCTTGTGGGCAGTTGTTCGTGCGGTCGACCGCGCGCAGTGCCTTGCGTGAGCAACCTCTGTGCCGGTGGCGAAAAATATGGGTCTCTCTGTTTCTTCACCGCGTTGGTCAAGTATCGGAGTAGCAGGGGAACTTTTGCACGTTGCACGGCTGCAACATGCGCGGCGCAAGTGCAACGTTTCTCCATCCTCCACCCGGCGAGCAACCGCCAGGCTCCAGAGCAGCGCTCCTGCACGGGGGCTACAAACTAAATCAAACCCCGGAGCATTCGTACGCTTGCCGCTGTGGCCTTCCAGGGCTGTCATGCTAGGTGGAGCGAAGCATCTGATGGTGAGACCCTTCGCTGCGCTCAGGGTGACACACGAGTGCGCCAACTTGTGTGGTCTGTTCAGAAAAAAGGCCGGCGGCTGATTGAGTTCCATCAGTAGCGCTGTTGTGTCGTCCGGCCAGTTCTATGGTCGAGCGCAGGCCCATGCGCCGCACGCGGGCGTGTGCCACTGCTGCATAGTGCGATTGAGAAGACGCAACACGCAAGAGAGAGGTACACTCTTTGCTCAAGGCAATGCTAATATGCACAGCACCATGCAGACGAAAAGACGCTGGAGCATTTGGGGGTTATTCGCCGGAGCAGTGATGGGCTTGGGCGATCTCACGGCGTTTCTCGCCCTGGGATTGGAGATGCGCCTGGCGGGAAGAAGCGTCATGACCGAGGTCATGATCCTCTTCATGGCGACCTATGGAGTGCTAGGGTTTGTAATAGGCAAGCTCATGGAGGCGCGCGCGCAGGCGCGTGAGGACGCGCAGACTATCGCCTCGCAACTTCGCGCGCTTGAGGCGTCGCAACGCCTTGCCCTACAAAATGAAAAGCTGGCGGCGATCGGCCGCCTCGCTGCCGGCATTGCGCATGAGGTGCGTAACCCGCTCGGCGTCATTCGCGCCTCGGCGTCGATGGTGCGTGAGCATTTCTCCCCAGAAGAAGAAGCGCATCGTGCGTGCGAGTTCATTCGCGAGGAAATCGACCGTCTCAACAGCCTGATTACTGCGCTGCTGACCTTTTCCCGACCCGCAGAGTTACGGCTGCAGCAGGTGGTGATTGAGCAGATCGTTGACCGCGCCTTGCACTTGACGAGCGATGAGCTGCAACGACGCGGCATCACAGTGGCGCGCGAGGGCGACGGTGACGCGCCTTTAGTCATAGCTGATCCGGATCTGATCGCGCAGGTCGTTTTTGGCCTCATTATTAACGCGGCGGAAGCTATTGGCGAACATGGAGTGATTATTCTCCGAACACTCAGTGAGGGAGATCACGTGGTGATCGAGGTCGTAGATACTGGGCCAGGCATTGCTCCTGCTGATGCTGAGCGTATTTTTGAACCGTTTTTTACCACGAAGCCGGCCGGCACAGGATTAGGGCTGCCGATGGCGGCGCGTATTGTCCGGGCGCATGGTGGAGCGATTGAAGTCATGCCAGGGCAGGGAGCTGGAAACGGCGGCGCGGGCGCGCGCTTCCGCGTACAGCTTCCTGTTGCGGGACCGACGGCGCTCCAGGAGCAGGCGGCATGAAACCGCGGATCGCCGTGCTTGATGATGAGCAGCGGCTGGTGGACATTCTCGCTATGGTCTTGCGGCGGGAAGGGTATGACGTGCAAACCTTTACTGATCCCGACGCGGCGCTGGAGGCGGTGCGCGCCGAGCCGTTTGATGTGTTGATTACAGACTTAAAGATGCCGGGGATGGACGGCTTAGAGATGCTGCGGCGCACGAAGACTAGCGATCCAGAGCTTCCCGTCATCCTCATCACGGCGCACGCTACTGTGCAGACGGCGATCACGGCGATGCGCGAGGGCGCGTTTGATTATGTCGAGAAACCATTTGATAATGACGAGCTGAAAGCGCTGACGCGCCGCGCGCTTGAGGTGACGCGGCTGGCGCGTGAGAACCGCTATCTGCGCGCGGAGTTGAAACAACGGTACGCGCTGGAGGCGCTGGTGGCGGAAAGCCCGGCCATGCGTGAAGTCTTGGATCTGGCGCGCCGCGCCGCGCGCAGCCGCAGCACGGTGCTGATTACCGGTGAAAGCGGCGCCGGAAAAGAAATGGTGGCGCGCGCGGTGCATTATCATAGCGACCGGGTAGGGCAACCGTTCGTTGCGGCCAACTGCAAAGCGTTCGCCGAAGGGGTGCTGGAATCGGAACTCTTTGGGCACGAAAAGGGGGCGTTTACCGGCGCGGAGCGCGCCAAGCCTGGGCTCTTTGAGCGCGCCGACGGCGGGACGCTGTTCCTGGATGAAATTGGCGAAGTCAACAGCGATTTTCAAGGGAAACTCTTACGAGTGCTGCAAGAACGGAAGGTGCAGCGGGTAGGGGGAATAGAGGAGCGCGCCGTTGACGTGCGCGTGGTGGCGGCGACGAATCGCGACTTGCGGGCTGAGACGGCGGCGGGCCGGTTTCGCGAAGATTTGTATTTCCGCCTCGCCGTCATTCCCATTCATCTTCCGCCGCTCCGTGACCGGCGAGAAGACGTGTTGCCGCTCGCGCGTCATTTTTTGACAAAGTGGAATAAGGAGTTATCGCGCAAAATCGTAGGCTGGACGCCTGAAGTGGAGGCCTATCTTCTCAGACACGCCTGGCCAGGGAACGTGCGAGAACTCGAAAATGCGATTGAGCGCGGCGTGGTGTTGGCGCGCGGTGATCGCATTACACCTGAGGATTTATTGATCGACGCTGGACCAGACGAGACGTCAAGCAACAGGCAGGAAACAGCGGAAAATCTCCAATCTTTCCTTGATCAGGCGGCTGCCGAGCGCATTCGTGCAGTGCTCAAAGAGGTGCATGGCGCGCGTCTGGAAGCGGCCCGCCGTCTCGGCATTGACCGTACGACTTTGTACCGGCTGATGCGAAAATACCGGATTGAAGGAGATGAATACCAGGAGTAGGGGCGAAGCAGTGGCGATGACGCCATCCGACCTGTATCGCTTCGCCTGGCTGCTGCTTCGCCCCTACGCGCTGTAGCCGACCTTGGCAAAGTAGGTCATGTTCGGATTGCTGATCGACTCGTTGACTTTGGAGTCCAGTCGGTGGCTCATGGCTTTGGTCGCCCATTGACCGATCTCCACCGCTTTTTGCAGGTCCACGCCGCTTGCAATGCCTAGACCGTTGAGCATATAGACCAGGTCTTCCGTTGCGAGGTTGCCCGAGGCGCCGGGGGCGTTGGGACATCCTCCCAGGCCGCCGCAGGCGCTCTCTAAAATAGACACGCCCATTTCCATGGCGGCGTAGCAATTCGCCAGCGCCATCCCGCAGGTATTATGAAAATGCGCCGTAAGGACAGAGGACGGAACGCCAGCGTCCAGGCAGGCTTGGATCAACGTTTTGATGGACCGCGGCGTGCCAACGCCGATGCTGTCGCCCAAGGCGATTTCGTAGCACCCCAGGCGGTAGAGACGCGCCGCCACTTGCGCTGCTTGTCTCGGGTCCACTTCTCCCTCGTACGGACACCCGACGACACAGGACACGGCGCCGCGCACGTGTATGTCGTGCTGCCTGGCCGCCGCGACCACCGGCTCGAAGCGCTCGAAGCTTTGTGCAATCGAACAGTTAATGTTGGCGTGGCTAAACCCTTCAGTAGCGCTGGCGAAGATGGTGATGTACTGCACACCTGCAGCTAATGCATCATTGAAGCCGCGCATATTAGGCACGAGCGCGCTATATTCCACCCCTGGCCTCTGTTTGATGCGTTTGTAGACCTGATCCGTCCCCTGCATGGCGGGAATAACTTTGGGACTGACAAATTCGCCCACTTCGATGGACGGCAACCCGGCGTCGGTCAGGCGGTCGATCAGGTCAACCCGAAATTCAACTGGAATAAAGTGCTTGAATCCTTCCAGTCCGTCGCGGGCAGTGAGGTCAACAATTTTGACTTTGGTCGGCAGCGGCATAACAACCTCCGTGAAAGAATTTCCCTAGCATGGCAGAACACCTAGCCAGGAGTCCATAGCCAGTATGGAAGAAGACGCAGGGAAACGGAGAGTGGGAGAAACAGAGAGGAAAAACCGCATTTTGTCTTCTCCGGCTCTCCGATTCTCCGGTTCGCATTCGCATTCTTGCCTCCTGAATGCCGCCTACTGACTATGTGGCGTGGTCCGCGCCGATAATCGGTTCGCCCCGGTAACTTTTGGCGAGGATTTCGATCGGATTGAGCGGCTTCCGTCCCGTTCCTTGGTGGATCTGCATGGCGGCGAGCGGGCAATCGGAACACGTCACGTCAGGTTCGGCGTTGACGATCTGACGAAAGGCGCGGCCACCCCATTTGAGCGAGGCCTCGAAGTTTTCTTTTTTCATCGCCCACGTGCCATCATGGCCAGAGCACGCCTCGATCACTTCCACCCTGGTGTTGGGCAACAGCGAGAGCACGTCCCGCGTCTTATAGCCGATATTCTGCGCACGGAGATGACACGGCATGTGATAAGCGATCTTGCCTGCGCTGGTTTTGAACTCGCGATTGAGTTTCCCCTGCGTCGCCAGCGACGCCAGGAACTCGGTGGTGTCCATCGTGTTGGCGGCGACCGTTTTCGCTTCGTCCGTACCAAGCAGACGAGGATATTCAACACGGATCATCTGCGAGCAGGTCGGGTTCGTCGCCACGACCGTGCGCCCTGCAGCTACGTGGCGCGCCAGAGCGGCGACATTTTTTTTCGCCGCCGCCGTAGCCGCATCCATATCGCCGTTATGCCACGAGGGCATGCCGCAACATTGCTCGTAGGCAAAGGCGACGTCCACCTGATTGCGAGCCATCACTTCCAGTGTATCCTTGCCAATGCCCGGCGCGTTGTAGTTGACAAAACACGTGGAGAAGAAGGCGATCTTAGCGACCGGCTCACCGGCGGGATTCTTCCACGAAGAACGAAAGTGTGAGGCGAAAGTGCGCCAATGAAACGGCGGCAAGGTTTTGTTTTTATGGATGCCGAGCACGCCGTGCATGAACTGGCGGTGAATTTTGCTCTCATTGGCCCAGTTCGCCAGCGGCGCGGTCCAGGACGCCAGTCTGCCGACCAGGTCAGGATTCCCGAGCAGTCGATCCACCAGCGGCGTTCCCGCTTTTTTCACTTTTTGCGCCTTGGCGCGCGCCATCAAACGGGGAAAATCAATGGCCCACTCGTGTTTATCGTCCGGCGTGTACGGGCAGTTGATGTAGCAAAGCTTGCACTGAAAGCAGAGGTCCACGACGACGTCGACATCTTCGGCTTTGAACTTGGTAATATCGACCTGAGCGTATTGCTCATCCGTGCAGTAGTTATCCACGGCTGCAAAGAGTTTGGGAAAGCTGCCGCAGAACTTGTTGCAGAGGCGGCAATCCGCACAGAGTTTAAAGATGCGCTCGACTTCGGAGCGCAGGTCTTGTTCGTCCCAATACCGTGGGTCAATGGGATCGTAGGCTGGTTCCTGAGGCATGGCTTGTTCTCACTCTCTGAGTACCTCTTCGATATCCCACTTCAGGTGCGCCGACAAGAAGATCTGAAAGGTGGTCACCGCGAACAGGGAAGGGCGACTCGCTCAAGCCTGGAGCCGCAGCCTCAAGGGCATTGCCCTGCCGCGCGGGATTCAGTAGGGCGCCTGCCGTTCTTATTTCTTTACTCTGACCCGTGCGAACTTCTGTAGCGAGTGACAATCCAGCGGGATTAACCCTCGCCGTCCTCCAGCGCTATAGTTGACTTCGCTGACGTACAGGTCGCCGCGCGAATCAGCCCAGATGCCGTGAGGAGCGAAGAAGTTTCCTGGCGCGCAGCCGTCCGGCCCCCCAAAACGAGTCTGTATTTCTCCATCTAATGTCAATACACTGACACACGCATGCGGCTCATGCGGCGGGACAGCCGCGCCTAGCCCCTTCGGCATCACTCCGGCGCGAAAGCCGAGTTCGGCGACAAAAAGGTTTTCATCAGCGTCAATATAGAGATCGTCCGGGCGATGGACATGAGTCCATTGCGTCAGATAAGCGCCGTCGCCTTTGAACACTTGAATTCGGGAGTTTTCACGATCAGCGACATAGACGACGCCACGGCGATCGACGGCGATGGCGTGCGGTAGTCTGAATTGTCCCGGACCGCTTCCTGGCTCACCCCAGGAAAAGAGCAACTCCCCCGCAGGGGAAAACACATGCACGCGCGCGTTCCCGTAGCCGTCAGCCACGTACAGGTTGCCGTTGGGGGCCAGGGCGACATTGGTGACCATATTGAATGGTCCCGCTGCGCGCTGCACGGGCGTGTCCCAAGCCTTGAAGCCCGTCTCTGAGCAGCGCCCTTTCGTTCCCAACGTCTGGAGTAATGCGCCCTCAGGGGTGAAGATGCGCACGGTGTGATCAAAGTTATCGGCGCAGTACACCCGATCATCGGGGCCGATATAAATGCCGTGAGGGTTCGTGAACACACCCTCTCCCCAGGCGGTCAGAAATTTGCCGTCACGGTCGAACACAATCATCAGGATGCGCCCCGCGATTGAAAGCGTAGACACGATCTTGCGAATCGGTCGCAACGCCGGCGACTTCGACGAAACTCCAGCCTTCCGGCAAGCGTTCCCAGCCTTCGATGACTTCGTATTCTAGTCTGTTTCTCCCCAACGCCATGATGCGTCCCTCCTTAATAAGTTGACAGTCTCTTGGGTCCATTGGGCTGCTTGAGTCGCTTGAGTCCATAGGACCTCTTGGGTCGATTATAGCTAGTGGGGTGACTCAACAGACTCAATGGACTCTATGGACCCTACGGACTCAATAGCCTAGAGACGCTGATCCAGCTGAATAACGATCCCATCCGGATCCTTGAATAACGTGGTCATCACTTTTTTCCCGGGCGGTTCGCCATAGGCCACGGAATCCATAACCGTTGGCGGAAGGACGATGGGCGCGCCGGCGGCTTTGACTTTCTCAAAAGTTTCCTCAAGATCGTCCACCCAGAACGCAAAATGATGAATGCCGACCTGATTGAGTTTGATGGCGGCTCCGGAAACCGGGCGATCCTCTGATAACACAATAAACGGAGCGTCTGGCCCATCTCCCCAGCGGAGATACACGCCATG
>DATLYA010000129.1:0-3188 GCA_035575235.1 Candidatus Methylomirabilota bacterium | reverse complement strand
CCAATCGGTCAAGGCGTAATTGAACAACACGCCGGTGTGCGTGAAGGGAATCGCCCAGCCAAAAAGAATAGAATTGGAAATATTGTAGTTAATATTGTCCCATGTTTTAATCACTTCCGCGCCGTGCAGGGTGACAAACTTTCCCAACTTCATATTCAAGCCGCTGCCGATGGGGAACTTGTAGGTGAGATAGAATTGTGTAGCCTCAAACGAGTTGCGGCTCTCATGACACGCTCCCGTGCCGCTGATGGATGGCGGTGTTTGACACCAGCGCGTTGCCCGTCCGACCACTTCAGCGGTCTTGCCGAAATCCAGATCCGTGACAAAGCCGATCCCGCCATCAACGACGCGCTGGATACGAATATTGGCGAGATCAACGTCGATGTGGTCATGTTTGCGGTTCATCAACAGGAGCCCGTTCTTGCGTGACGCCGGCTCGTTGAAGTTATAGGTGTAATTGGTCGCAAACAAACCATGGATTTCCCAGCCATAGTCTTTGAGTGGAGTCGCGAGTCCGAGCGCCTCTACCGGACTCCAGGGGCTTGGTTTCTCTGGCGCTGCTAGCGCCGCTTCGGCTGCAGGCGCTGCCTCCTGCGCCCGGACTTCGTGTTCCTCCACCGGGCCTGTCAGCAGTAGACTGAGTCCATAGAGTAACCCCAAATATCTCTTCATCTCCGACACCTCCCTTGTACGAACCGTATTGCCCTCAAAAAGAGTGGCCTAACTGCAGCAATGGCTATGCCATGCAATCGAACAAAAAAGCGTAGGAAAATCCTGGCTGGACGGTCTTACAAACCCAGGGGCGCCTAGAACAGCGGCAGGGCCGGGGAGGGGGCGCCTAAAGTCTGGACATTGGCAGTGGCAATCTAGCAGCATAATGAAATCCTGGCTTTTAGGCGCGGCTCCTCTGATGAATTTTGACAACCAAGTGCGGTACTGTACGCCACCCTCGGAGGGGCACAGCGCGCCGTGCCCCTCCGGCGCAGAACTCTTGTACTGCCAGAGTGTGAGTGCCGATGTTGATCGTCAAAGTTCATTAGAGGAGCGCAGCACGCTTGTCCTACGACGAATAGGCAATAGCCTGGAAACTGCTCTGTCCCTAACAATCCGTTGACAGTGGACATTCGATGGCCTAGTGTCTGTCATACTAATAAGGAATAATTTCCTCTTCTTCTTGGGGCTAAAACTACAATCATTCATAAGGAGGAGCTATGGCGACCGCAGATTTTGAGGTTCGGCAATTGTTAAGAGCGTACCGTAAGGGCCTCATTTCCGACGCCTTGTTCGAAGAACAGATGCGGGAAATCAATAGCGGCAACGGCCAGCGAAGCTACGCCTACAACGGCCAAACCCACGCCACGGAGCAGGAGATGATCATGCACCTCATGGATGAGTTTCGCTGCGCAGAAGGTTTTGCTGCCGAATATCTTAACAGGTGGATCGAAGCAAGCGATCAAGAATGTGTAAAAGGCGGCTTACGTGTGGTGCAGCAACGTGAGGCCTATCACGCACAGATTCTTGAGGCGCGGTTGCGTGAACTGGGCGGCATTCCCCAATGTACGGTGCCGCAGGAACGCCGTGAGAAGGAGTTGTCTTTCTATGCCTCCACAGACATGAATGACGCGCAAAAGCTGCGGTCGATTGCGTCCCGGATCGGCGACCCCGCCAAGGTGCTCAAACCCTTGACCGATGCGATCGCGCAGATTCAGGAGGATCAACAGAGCAAAGAGTTGCTCCGGTCGCTCATCGATGATGAAATGTCGAGTATTAAGTGGCTCATGGAGGCGTGTCAAACGCTGAATCCGCCGAAAGCCGCCTGACTGCAAGTGCAAACAATCGGTGAGGAACCGCCGTAAACGCGGTGTCCGCTCGCGCATCCTGCGTAGTTTCCTGCATCAGAGCTGCTCCGCCAGGATGCGCCGCCGTCTCCTTCACTTCTGGTCTGCGTTTCTCACCTTCCTCATCTTTTCATGCCTATTCCTTTGCCGCTTGCTTCCTCCGTCGTGCAACTGATGCAACCCTTGCGCGAAGCCCTCGGCTCAGCCTGGGACTCGGTGCTGGCCGGCCTTGCGCGCGCGCCTGATCCGGCGCTGGCCGCGGCGAATTTGCGTCGCTTGCTTGAAGAAGGAACTGGGTCTGGCGTTGTGCTCGGATCGCCAGAGCTGTGTGCTGATCTTCTCTTTGTCCTCGGCTCGAGCCTGCATCTGGCTTCGGTGCTTTGCCTGCAGGGCGGTCAGTGGGAAGCAGCGTTTCTGTCGGATCGCCGTTCGTCGCTGAAAAGCGTGGAGGCGCATCTCACAGACCTCCATCAGCAACTGCCTCTTGAACTGCCCGAGGAGGATTTTCTCCGCGGCCTGCGTGCGTACCGTAATCGTGAATATCTCCGTATTGGCGTGCGTGATGTGCTGGCGTTAGCCTCGCTCGAAGACACGACCCGAGAGCTTAGCTCGCTTGCCGAGGCTGCGGTGCAGATTGCCTGCGAGTATAACCGCGCCAAACTGCAGGCCCTCTATGGTGACGCCATGGTGGAGGAGCACGGACGAATGCGTCCGTTGGGATTTGTCGTGTTTGGCATGGGGAAATTTGGCGGGCAAGAACTGAATTTTAGCTCGGACATTGATCTGATTTATTTGTACGAACGTGACGCCGGCCCGACGACGGGCGGTGAGAAGGGCGCGGTCGAACCGCGCCGGTTTTTTAGTCAACTTGCGCAAAGTCTCACACGGACGCTAAGTGATTTGGTTTTTGGTGGACGGGTGTTCCGGGTGGATTTGCGTCTGCGCCCCGACGGAATGAACGGCCCCATCGTCAACCCCTTGCCGAATGCCTTGCTGTACTATGAATCATGGGGGCAGACGTGGGAGCGCGTCGCGCTGCTGAAGGCGCGGCCAGTCGCGGGCGATAAGGAACTCGGTGAACAATTTTTGCGTGAAGTCGCTCCGTTCGTGTTCCGTCATTACCTCGACTACGCGACGCTGGAAGACATCAAGGAAATGAAAGCGCGGGTGGAGCGCTCGCTGCGCGCGCCGGAGCAACGCGGGCTGAATGTCAAACTCGGCCGCGGCGGCATCCGTGAAGTGGAGTTTGTCGTTCAGGCGTTGCAGTTAATCCATGCTGGAAAAGATCCGCGCGTGCGGGAGCGGACCACGTTGCCGGCGTTGGATCGTCTCGTGGAGTGCCGGTATCTC
>DATLYA010000128.1:0-16806 GCA_035575235.1 Candidatus Methylomirabilota bacterium | reverse complement strand
CTCCTGCGGGAGAAGGAGCTGCAAACTAAAGATATTGTGCCCCTCGACGATTCCTCATGAATCCGTGGAGAGAGGGAGAGAACTCCTATTCGATATTTGCCCTTTATGATTTTACCTTGGTGAAGCGAGTTTTAGCTGCAGCGCGCCCGTGATGATAGCCTAACCAGTAGTCGCCTTGTTGTTGTGGAGGAAGCGCCTGAGCGGCTCTTTCCGCTACTTCCTGAACTTGGCTCAAAAGCTGCTTGCTAGCTCTGTTAGCTGCTCAACGTTCTTCCAGGGACGAGAGTCGCCCAGCCTGATACCCTCGCGTGGACGTGCTCATACGGCGTTCCTTCTTTGCTGTCACAATCGGCATAGTAAATATGAACTGAACTCATGCCTCTTCACAAAAAAGGAAAGCCCTATGATACGGCTAGCGCCGTTTTTATTTTACTAGATTAATATTATCAGATATGAAAACTAATTCTCTCCAGAAACTAGAAACTCATGTTTAAAAAAGGGAAATTTCTTTCGTATTGTCACTGCTCGTAAATTCAAGAAAAATCTTATTATACTTAATGCTCTCCTTTGACTCTCATACACTGCCGTAGTGGAAACTGTAGCTAGTTATCTTTGTTAAAGATGAAGCTGCTGGCAGGGATGTTTCACAGGACGATCCAGGTTAAGGGTAGAGTGAGGCGCGGCTCCGCCCTTCACGTATGGCTGCCTCTGTCGACAGATACACAGACCACACTAAGGAATATTACGCTCATGTTGTAATCTGCTCAAAAGACTAATTTCACACCCCCTTCTGGACGGAACCCCAAGGCCATGCTAAGTGCTTGATTTCTCTACAGGGAGGGATGGCTGAGCGGTTGAAAGCACCGGTCTTGAAAACCGGCAGGGTCTTAAGCAGGCCCTCGTGGGTTCGAATCCCACTCCCTCCGTAGTTTCATCTTTAGCTTTATCCACTCTTTTCATAGCTGCAGTGAGTCCTCGTGGGTTCGCATGCCCGATCGGGCGGTAGCGGCTGGGGATCTTAGAGAAAAAAATAGCCAATCAATGTCATTTCTTGACGGAAGCGGGAATTTTCTTTGATTTGTAGGGCTTCTGCCTGGGACGAGGCGTGCGCTAGAGAGCTGTTTTCTGGCTTAGGATTTGCACTCAGGACTATCTTTATGTCGCCGCCGCGGGAGTTTGTATGTCATTGACGCCATTCTGCGCCTGTTTGTTCTTGTTGCTCTTACTGCTAATGCTTGATCTGCGAGCAAGCTGGTTGCTGCGCCGAGGGATACAGACTCGGACGACGAAGGTTCTTTTGACTCTTTGGCCGCTCCAGGTGCTCATTCATGTGGTAGTGCTATATATTGTCGCTTCAACCCCTATTTTGCCCCGGCGTCCTGTGCAGCTGTCGATGTCGTTTCGATCTGCGCCTGGTCCTTTCTCACCCTCTTTCCCGCCGTTGTCAGAGGTGTGGAAGAAGAAGAGACTTGAGCGATTGTAGAGTATTGGAACGGCCTGTACGTTCTCTGCAAAAGAACATAATTTTTTACGCTACTCGCGCGTGTACGGTTCTCCGAGAGCCGCTGGCGCAGAGCACTTTGCGCTTGTAGCAGCAAGAGCCGCTAGCGTCAGCACGTATGGCAGCATCAGGATAAACTGGTAGGGAAGCGCCGAACCAAGCGCCTGCAAATGGAATTGCAGGGCTGTAGCCCCTCCAAAGAAGAGGGCGGCAGCGAGTACTCCCCCAGGCCTCCAGCGTCCGAAGATCACGATGGCGAGTGCAATAAAGCCACGTCCGGCTGACATGCCTTCAATGAAGGTGTTAGCATACGCCAGGGATAAGTAGCCGCCGGCGCATCCGGCCAACACGCCTTCGAGAAGCAGCACAGACAGGCGAACTTTAAGAACGGAAATACCTAACGTCTCTGCTGCCTGTGGATGTTCCCCCACTGCCTGAATCTGTAATCCCGCTCGCGTCGAGAAAAGCAGGAAGCTAAAGAGAGGGACAAGGACGATAACAATGTAGACAGGAAAAGTATGTTGGAATAATGCTGGGCCGATGAAGGGTAGATGACTGAGGAAGGGAAAGGGGAGGGGCGTGAGGGTTGGCACAATAAGGGCTTGTCCCGTGACGCCGAAGATGCCCCGATACAATACCCCAGTAAGACCGGCGGCGAATAGATTGACGCTCACTCCTGCAATGATCTGATCGGCTCCGAGGTGAATGGTCACAAAGCTGAAGAGGAGTGCTAACACGAGACCACTGATTCCACTGAGCAGAAGACCAAGCAAGGGACAGCCAGTTGCATAACTTCCAGCCATGCCAGCGAACGCGCCACAGAGGAGCAGTCCTTCAAGGCCGATGTTGATCACGCCGGCGCGTTGCACGAAGGTTTCTCCTAAGGCCGCAAGTAGTAGAGGGGTAGCAGCGACAAGGGTGGAATGCAGCAGCGCTGCGCTACTGACAAGGAGGGTGAACAAGACATCCATATCACAACATGGCTGTGAGAAAAGCAATGGCGCTGGACGTAAGCAATCCAACCCTCATGCCTATTCTTAGCGTTTGGCGAAGCACCTTTTGGACAGGCGCTGTGCTATACGCAGCGAGAAAGAAGACAACGGCTGCCTGAATGACAGCAACTAACGCAGAAGAAACGCCAGCGACGCGTTGGACCGAGGCAGACCCCGCTTCCAAAGCGCCAAAAAAGAGCGCCGCGCCTATGACGCCTAGTGGCGCGCGCTGCCCAACTAATGCGACCGCAATAGCAGTATAGCCATAGCCAGGGGAGAATTTCTCATAGACTCTTTGAGTTACTCCACTGACTTCGACGCCTCCGGCAAGTCCTGCAAGCGCGCCGCTGAGCGCAAAAGCGAGGCTGAGCTGACGAGTCACCGCAATGCCGGCAAAACGCGCTGCAATGGCGTTTGCGCCACACGCGCGCAGTTTCAACCCTTCTTTCGTGTAGAACAGCAATACATGAATGCAGAGTGCCGCGCCAAAGGAGAAGACGATCCCTAGATGCAAACGCGTAGGCGGAAACAGGCGCGGCAATTGGGCTGTTACTGGAAGCGGATCTGTCTGTGGATATTGGGCTGCGGATTCCATCAATGGGCCATGAACGCCATAACTGACTAACTCTGAAGCGATGAAATTCAACATGATCGTGCTGATCACCTCATTGACGCCGCGCGTGTTTTTCAAGAACGCGGCACAACTGGCCCAGAGTGCTCCTCCGACCATCGCCGCAAGACAGAGAAGCAGCACTCCAAGTGCTTGTGGAAGAACCCCAGCATATTGCCCGCACCATGCGGCGGCTAGAGCGCCCATGAGGAGTTGCCCTTCCGCGCCGATGTTCCAGAGGCCTGCGTGGAGCGCGATTGTGACTGAGAGAGCGGTGAGCAGTATGGGGCATGTTTTCACCAAAGTTTCAGAGAAGCGGTAGAAATCTCCGCTGGCGCCGCTGAGGAGCGCGGAAAATACAGAAACGACGGGCAATCCACTCAACCATAGTCCCAGCCCGACCACTGCGAAGGCTGAGCTGAGGGCGAAGAGTGAGGGGAGCAGGACAAGGGGCCACGTCATGACGCTTCTTTCCAGAGTCCGCTCATCATACGTCCGAGTTGTTCGCGGCTTGTCGTCGGAGGCGTCGGACCAAGCAGCGCCCCCTGATACAGGGCGTATATCTTATCGCTTAACGAGAAGATTTCGTCGAGATCAGTAGAGATCAGAATGATGCCTGCTCCGTTGGTTCGGTGTTCCAGGAGTTGCTGGTAGATATAGCGCGTCGCGTTGAGATCAAGGCCGCGACTAGGGTTGGCGGCAATAATAATGTCTGGATTGGTGGAGAGCTCGCGAGCAAGCACGACGCGTTGCTGATTTCCTCCAGAAAGCGCCGCCGCCGGTTGCTCTGGAGCCAGGGGAAAGACGGCAAAACGCTTCATCTGTTCTTGGGCGAAGTGCTGTACTCTTCTAGGAGATATCAGAAGGCCGGATGACCGGCACGAGAGTCGGAGGACGTGGAGAAGCAGATTCTCGGCGATGGACATTGTCAGCGCGAGTCCTTCACGACGGCGGTCCTGGGGAATAATAGCAATTCCGGCTGCACGGAACTGTGCGGGAGTAGGATAGGAAAACCGTTGACCTTTGAGATAGAAGGCTCCTTGGGTTGGCTTCCGCAGGCCAATGAGCACCTCTGCGAGCTCAGCTTGCCCGTTTCCATCTACTCCGGCGACGCCAATAATCTCCTGTCGATGCAGCGTTAAGGATACGTTGTGTAACACACGTCGCCCATGCTCCATCGTCACGCTGACTTCTTCTAAGCGCAGGAGCGGGGGTTGCTGCGAGGTGAGGGGGCCAGGAGTTTGGCTTGGCGTCGTGACAGGAGGCGAAGTCAGTGCATCCTGGTTTCCGATCATCAGGTTTGAGAGTTCGATAGGCGAACAGGATGCTGTTTCCTTGGTGAGGATGAGGCGGCCACGGCGCAGGATAGACAAACGATCGCTTATCGCGAGCACTTCAGGAATCTTATGGGTAATGAGGATAATGAGGCGTCCATCTTGTTTGAGTTTGCGCAGTGAGTCAAACAACGCTGCAACTTCATGCGGGGTCAAGACGGCTGTCGGCTCGTCTAAAATCAATACGCGCGCGTTTGTCGCCAAGGCTTTGAGAATTTCAACGCGTTGTTGAGCTCCTACTGATAGGGTGGAAACCTGAGCCTGTGGATCGTCAAGCGCTACGCCGTATCGCGCTGCGAGAGCAAGGATGCGCCGGGCACGGTTGTATTTGGGGATGATTTCGCCGACGCTCCCAGGGAGGGCTAGCAGGATATTTTCCGCCACCGTGAGTGTAGGCACTAACATAAAGTGTTGATGCACCATGGCGATTCCTGCTGCGCGCGCTGCGCGGGCGGAAACGAAGGTTTGAGGAACGCCGTTGAGGCGGATCTCTCCGGCGTCAGGTCGATACAGACCAGAGAGGAGATGCATCAAGGTGGATTTTCCTGCTCCGTTTTCCCCAAGAAGAGCATGGATTTCTCCGGCGTGGAAATCCATGGTGACGTTGTCAACAGCGCGAGTTCCCGAAAAAGACTTTGTTAAGTTTCGCAACGATACTTCAAGCATACAACCATGGATGAGAAGGAAGAAAGGGGCGGAGGCGATTCAGGGCGCTATGGCGGGTGTAAACTCGACGCTAGGGACTGAGAGAGTATCTGCGATAATTTGCTGCTGGGCTGCAGTAATGCGCGACTGTACATCTAAGGGAATACGATCTTTTAAGGCGTCATTATAGATAAGCGAGACAACGCCTTCCTTGATGCCAAATCGCATGATGCGGCCATGAAAATCCTTCCTTTGTACTTCCTGGGCGACTTGTAAGAAGGCGGCTGGGATATCAATGACTCCGCTTGCCAGAATCACAGTGGGGGCGACATCGTTTTGGTTCTTATTCGCGCCTAAGGCGAAGATATTTTTTTCCTGGGCGGCCTGGAATGCGCCTAAGCTGGCGGCGTCTGCATTAGGGAAAAGAATATCGCAGCCTTGTTCCACGAGCGCATAGGCGGCTTGTTTCGCGGCGCCTACATCTTCCCAATTGCCAATGTATGTGGTTACAACTTGAAAATCCGGCTTGATGCTTTTTGCTCCGGCCTCAAAGGCCAGAAACGTGCTCTTCAGGGGAGGAATTTCTACGCCGCCGATGACTCCGGCTTTCCCGGTCTTGGAGAGCAAGGCGCTCAACATCCCCATTAAATAGGCGGCTTGCTCCAACATGAAGCGCATGGGAGCCACGTTTTTTCGCACCGTACTGCCAGAAGTGGTAATAAAAACGGTCTGGGGAAAATCGGCGCTGACCTTGGCCGCAGCATCCTGAAACTCAAACCCATGGCCAAAGACCAGTTGGAACCCTCGACTGGCATAGTCACGAAAGGCTTCCTCAAATTCGGCTGGAGTTTTAGTTTCGACCTGACTGACTTCGGCGTGCAGAGTGTCGTGAATTTTCAGCAAGCCTTCGTACGCTAAGGCGTTCCAGCCGGCGTCACTCACTGGGCCTGGAGTTAACAGGGCGACATGAAGTGTTTTGGAGACCGACGATGGGGGAGAGAGACTATTGCAGCCGCTGGTATATACTAAAAGCGCCAACGTCAGAAAGAAGAACACGCACGATTTTTTCACAGCACTCCTAAGGGGGGCATTAAGACAATCTCGTCGGTGTAAATAGTCGGCGGTTGGGCAATAACGCTCAGGATGGCGGCTGCGACATCGTCTGGCGATAACATTTTGCGCCGGTCCAAATCTCCCCCGCTTTTATCCCAGAGCGGAGTATCAACTGCTCCGGGGATTACTGCTGTGACCTTCACTCCGTGTGATCGCACCTCAGCGGCCATTACTTTTGTGAAGCCTAAGGCGCCAAACTTTGAGGCCGTGTAAGCGGTAGAGTTTGGTAAGATCATCTGGCTAGCAATCGATAGCACGTTGAGGATATGGCCTCGTTGCTGAGGCACCATGACCTTGAGAACGTGTTTGCAACACAGGTAGACGCCGCGGAGGTTGATGGTCAGGAGCGCATCCCAATCTTCCGTTCGCGATTCAGTAAGGGGACCAAAGACAGCGCCGCCCGCGCTGGTGATCAGAATATCGATACGTCCAAAATGAGTATGAGTTTTAGAGACAAGCAGTTCGACTTGCGATTCCTTTCCTACGTCAGTAGGAACGACAAGAGCGACTCCGCCGCCTCTTATGATATCGTCCGCCACGACATCGAGGTTTTGCCTTGTGCGGGCGGCAAGCGCGACGCAAATCCCGGCGCGAGCCAGGGCGAGTGCTGTAGCCCGGCCGATGCCAGATCCGGCTCCAGTAACGATGGCGACTTGTCCTTGTAGATTAAGGTTCATCTCGGTTGCTCGCCGTAATACTCGAAGAGATTTTTCGGCGTTTCCCACAAACCTAGGCGGACAAGCTGAGAACCAAGCTTCGGCTGAAGGAGGTTCCAAATCACCTGTACGATGTTTTCGCCAGTAGGATTCAGGGTGCGGAATTCTTCAGTGTCTTTATTCAGATGTTTATGATCAAACCGCTCAAGAACTTCGTCTTGCACGGTCTGCATCAATTCTCCAAGGTCCATGATCATACCAGTCTGCGGATCAATACGTCCTTGAACGGTCACCTCGAGTTCATAGTTATGACCGTGGCCATGGAGGTTGTTACATTTGCCAAACACCAGGCGGTTCTCGTCGGCTGAGAGATTATTGCTGTGCAGCCGGTGCGCCGCACTAAAGCTGAAGGTTTTGGTTAGGGTAACCATAGAGGATTCTTCTCCAGACAAGACTTCAGCCCATAGGGTTGGTTCTTCGTATAGTTGCACGCGCGAGAGGTGGTACGAGGTTGATCGAGCGCGCAGTTTTTCTTCTATCTGGCAATGCATATAAGACGCCAAGTTTTCGGTGGTAGGAATACGCTGCTGAAACGCTGGGTGGTCAAGGTTAATAAACTTATGGTCGAATTCGCTACTGATCTCTTTGAGGAGTCGATCAAGCTCCTTAATATTTAAGACCATACCTGTCTGCGGATCTAATCGACCTCCGAGTGTTACCTTCAGTGTATAGTTATGACCGTGGCCGTAGGGACTGACGCATTTCCCAAAGGTACGATGATTTTCCTCGTCTGAGAACGCGGGGTTCCAGTAACGATGGGAGGCTTCAAATTCGACCAAGCGCGTCAAGTAATGCATAAATCGCGAAGTTAGGATGCAAAAATCCTCCGCAGGCGTCAAGTGGGCAATCTCGGACAGCGGCCGGAGGGGCTAGAAAAGACAAAGAAGCGCCAAGGAACGAGTTTACAGAATGTGGCGGCGCAGACTTGCATCTCTTTTGCATCACGACAGGCCGGACAGGGCTTGGAGTACGCGAATAACCTTGGCAATTTCCTCTTGAGTAATATCTTCGGGTAATTCGAGAATGGCTCGACGTCCAATGCTAAGTGGAATCTCCTGGCGGCACAGAGTGGAAGCGCTTTCGTTGATGGCAGAAGAGACGGGTGATTTGGTTGGCTTTGTAGAAGATTGAGTGGTGAGCGGATCTGGCAGGGTAGGTTCAGTAAGAAGTGGGGGAAACGGAGAAGGATAGGGAAGAGGGGCTGAGGAACGTCCTTGGAAGAGACCTGCGAGACGACAAGAGTCCAGGAAGGCTTTTGCGACGGTTTCGGCATTTTTTTTTGTAAACCGATACTTCAGTAAAAGCTGGTTGGTCAGATTGATGTCAGAGGGGAGACCGCTATTTTCATAATGAGTCAACAAGCTTTGAAAAATAGACGGGCGACCCAGGGCTTCTCGTAACGCCCGTCGACGTTCCTGCTCATCGAACGTTTGATCGATGCGCAGGAACAATTCGCTCACACGAAAATCTTTCCCAATCGGATCGAGGAGACCGTATTGGCGAAGACTGCTCAATTTACGGTTGAAAGGGCCGGATTGCGGAGCCAAGCTGAGATGTTCAGCAATCGATTCTCGGCTGAGCGGCGCTTGACCTTCAATACGGAAAATTCGCCGCGCATCCTCCTGGCATTCTTGTAAGCTATAGGCGGGCGCATTCGGACTTTTGTGCCGCACTTTTGTCTGATTATTTGGCGCATTTTCCATATCTCTTTCCAGGTTTTTCACATATCAGTCCGCCTGTGGAAACAGCAATATAGCATTTATTTTAGCTATGTAAAGACAAAAAATTACTTTCTCTAAACGTCATTTGGCGCGCTGTCTTGTGATTTGCAAAAATTTATCTCCTATTTGATTGTTTATATCTTTATTATTGGCTGATTAATTCTTATTTTTGTCTTAATTTATTTTTGTCTTAATTTATTGTTCTTTTTGTTTTGTTTTATTTATTTTTGTCTTTAATCTGTTCTCAGGGGAGTGCTTGGCTTGGCGCTTAACGCGCCCGCCAAGCACTCCCCTTCGTTAGGCTGAGGAAAGGGCAAGGGGATTTCTTGACCCTTTCTTAGGCGCTTCTTATGCTGCAGGAGTGATCAAGCTGAGGATAGCGAGTTTTGGCGGCAGCCTTCGTATGAAGTAAAATTCTATGGATACAATCTCCCTCATTATTGTTGATGACCATCCGATGTTTCTTGCTGGTTTACAGCAACTCTTCAAAAGGCAGCCTGACTTTGAGGTGATAGGGGCGGCGGAAAACTCTCATCAGCTTGAAGCGCTGCTACAGAAAGAAAGTCCAACGCTGATTTTGATGGATATTGAAATGCCAGCGGGGGATGGGATTAGCGCCACGGCGTTCGTGCGTAAGCGCTCGCCCGCGACAAAGGTGGTCATTTTGACCGGCTATGACAATCCAGATCTTATTTTTCGAGCGTTGAAAGCTGGAGCTGTCGGATATCTCCTTAAAAACTCACGGCCAAGAGATATTCTTGATACTTTACGTAAAGTGGCGGCTGGGGAAATTTTTCTCAATCCTGAGTTAGCCAGCAAATTTTTGCGCGAATTTCAACGTGATCAAGAGTTAGAAGAAGTGCGCCGCTTGGTGCAAACCCTCACCCCGCGTGAGGAGGAGGTGTTGCGATTAGTGGCGACTGGAGCCACCAATCGGGAAATCAGTCAACGATTATTTATTAGCGAACTGACGGTCAAAATGCATCTGGCGAGCATCTTTCGCAAACTGCAGGTGAATGATCGGACAAAAGCCGCGATTCTTGCGCTGAAGGCAGGGTTGGGACAATTGTGAGCCGTGCGTGGATTAGCTTCGTGTTCCTGCTTCCATGGCTGTTGTTTTGCTGGAGCCTAGCAGACGCCGAGGAGCGCTCCGAGCTGCAAGACGTGCTGAGGCAGTGTCAAGCAGCGTACCATCGCCTGGTAGATTATCGCGGCGTGGTGCGGCACGAGGTCAGTGAAGGCGGAAAAACCCTGCGCGAAGATGAAATCGAAGTCACCTTTCGCAAGCCGTCTTTTTTGCTGCTCCGCTGGCAGGGCGGACTCTTCAAAGGAACAACGCTTCTTGCGCGTCCCTCGTGGAATCGAGGCAATTTACTTATTCAACCGGGAGGCTGGTTTGATTTCTTGACGCTCAGTATTTCGCCCACTGACGTAGGCGAACCCTTTGCGCCAGGGCTCAAGGATCTCAGTGAATGGCTGACCGCGCTGACGTTGCTCGCGCACCGTTCAGCAACCGACCGTAGTCTGCGGCAGGTAGAGCTTCGCGTCAATGATCCTAACCTCCCTGAAGGGCATGTCTTACTTTCGGTCCCGGCGTTTCTTGTTCCCTTTCGGGATAATAGCGTGTCGGCCTATGAATTTATCATCGAGCGTGGGACCGGGATGCCGAAGGAATTAGTACTGCGCGGGGCGGCGGGAGATGTCCGGCAACGTACGACCTATCAAGAGGTGCAAATTAATATCGGCATACCAAGCTCAGCTTTTGACTGGGAAGAGAAGGCTGGCGGTGTCCGAAGTCTACCGCGAGATGAGGCAGAGATCGATGTCCGAGGGTTCATTCAAAATTGGCAGCACCGCTACCTTGAGATCACGAACTATACCGGTGAGTGGATGCTAGAAGAACGGTGGGGGGATATCCTACGCCGAAGTTTCGCCACCTTCAAATTTCGCAACCCATTCGACGTGTATTTATCCTGGGAGTCTGGTGAGAATGGCGGAAGGAGAGAGGCGCTCTTTCGGCAAGGCTGGAACAATGGACGGGTGCGAGTCCGGACCTCTTTTTGGGGAGTTCCGTTGATCGGCGACCTGGAACCAGATGGGTATCTGGCGCGCTGGGGATATCATCACCCGCTCACCGAGTTTGGGCTCAATCGCTTGGTGGAAATCCTGCAAGACCAATTACTGCAGGAATGGTTGCGGGGGGAGCTTGGGGTTCACTTCCGGGGGCTGCAAGATTGTGGGGGACAACCCTGTTACGGCATTGAGTTTACTTTCTCTCGTACACCGGAAAATGAAAACACAGCGGCTCGGGTGGTGACGTACTGGGATATCGCGGCGCGCCTGCCAGTGCGGTACGAAGAGTATGACTGGGAGGGGCGTTTGCGCGAACGACAGGAGTTTCGGCAATTGCGGTTGAATACTCCATTACGTGATGTCGATTTTGACCCAGCCAACCCGACGTACGGCTTTTTGGTGTTCCCTCATGCGCCGCAGCTTGACCGATTTCTCACTGGTAGGGAGTAAGCTGCTATGGCGGCGTTGCGAATCATTGCCGCTATGCATCCTGCGCTTCTGACGCTGAGCGTCGCGAGCGCGGTTCTCACACTCCTTGGTCTGGTCGCTTTTAACCTTGGATATGTCTGGTTGTATGTCACCCTCCTGCCGCTGTTGTGTCTCAGTACTTTTCTCAGCATAGTAGAAGTGAGCGAAGACTTCCTGCTCTCTTTGCTGCTCCTGGCGGTCGCCTGTACGGCGCTGTACGCGGTCGGCATTTTTGCTTTGCCTCTGGTTGCCTGTGGAATTCTGTTGAGCCTCCCTGTGGTGCTTCTCTTACGCCGATGGCGAGTTTTTGTTACGCCAGGCGCTCTTGCGCGTGAGGGGCACGCCGACATGTGGACCTTAGAGTTATGCGGGCTCTTACTGCTCTCCCTTTTCGCGCGATATCTTTTGTACCGTGGAGGCGGCGGCGCTATCCCGCTCCGCATTGGAGAATTTGAATCGCTGACGCGGTTTCTTTTTAGTGAAGTAGGAGGATGGGTCGTCTTTGCGCTTGGCTACGGCATGCAGCACCACGTCCGCTACGGCGTCTTGTACTCTCTGGAAACCGAATTTGCCGCCAGTCTCCCATCTTTATTGGCGACGGGATTATTCCTGGTGACGCCTCATGTGGCAATTATGACCTTGGGCCTCAATATCTTCGGCGTGACCGGGCTCTACATCGGCTCACTGCCGGTTGGCGCGGCGCATCTTCTGCTCCGCACCTTGACCCTGCGTCGCCTCGCGATCGAACAACAAAATGTGCGCCTGCAGCACATGAACGCAGAACTGGCGCGGAACGAACGGTTGGCGGCTATTGGCGAAATGTCTTCGGCGATCTCTCATCAACTCTTGCAGAAAGTAGGGTTGCTGCGGTTGCAATGTTCCTTGCTGTGCGACGTCTTGCTCGATGAGGCCGCGACGGCTGAGGCTCGACTCAGTGAAGGGCGAGAACGTGTTGAACAATTAGACGACTCTATTACAGAGCTCAATACGACGCTTTCTGATCTTCTGATCTTCTCGAAGGATGTCTCTTTACAGCTTGATCGGCGTTCGTTGGGTCCGCTGTTGCATGAAGCAGTAGAGGAGGTTCGCGCCTTGGCCGAGAGGCGAGGCGTCACAATTGTGTGTCTCGTTGATGATGGGACTCAGCCCGTCTCGGTTGATGGCATTAAACTCAAGCAAGCGCTACTGAATGTCTTAACTAATGCAGTGGAAGCGTCTCCCGCGCAGGCGTCAATCACCTTGGCGCTCGAAGAGGATGCGGAACAGGTGCGGATCCGAGTCTCGGATAGTGGACCGGGCATTCCAGAAGATAAGCTGGAGCAAATTTTTTCCCCCTTTTTTTCCACGAAAGCCCAGGGCACGGGATTAGGGTTGACCTTCGCTCAGAAGATTATTGCCTTGCATGGTGGACGTCTCACTGCGAGCAATAATATCCAGGGTGGGGCGACGTTTATCATTGACTTGCCAAAACGAGGCGTGTCTCATGGATAATCCGTGGAGCCTGCACGGAAAAACCGCCTTAGTCACAGGAGCAGGCCGGAGGTTGGGCCGTGGCGTGGCTGTCGCCTTGGCGGAGGGCGGCGCCGATGTGGTGTTGCACGTCCATACCTCTTCTGGGGAAGACGTTGTGCGCGCCATTACGGCGCTGGGACGGCGGGTGCACGTGATTGCTGCGGATTTAGCCACGACGGCAGGAACGCTTCAGCTCGGCAGAGACGCGCTTGCCGCTGCCGGCGTAGTGGATATTCTCATCAACAATGCAGCTGTCTTTTTTCCGACGCCGCTTGACTCGTTGACTGTTGATTCGTGGCGGAGCATACTGCGGACAAACCTGACCGCGCCTTTCTTGCTCTCGCTTGTTTTGGGGCGCGCCATGAAAGAGCGGGGGAGGGGCAAAATTATCCAACTAGGGGACTGGAGCGGGATGCGACCTGTTCCGTCGTATCTTGCCTATTGCGTCTCTAAAGGCGGCGTTGCAGCCTTGACCCAAGCGCTGGCAAAGGCTCTTGCTCCCCAGGTCCAGGTGAACGCCGTAGCGCCTGGACCGGTGCTGCCGCCTGAGCACTATGATGAGACAGCCAGGCGTACTTTGACCAGGCAAACTCCTTTGCGACGCATTGGCAGTGCGCAGGATGTCGTCCGCATTGTACGATTTTTAGCCGAATCTGCTGGTTTTGTGACAGGGGCCACCTATATCGTGGATGGAGGGTGGTCGGTGCATGTCGTGAGCGGCAACGGCACCTCATTGTAGCGAGTGCGGCATGGCGGGCCGGGAGCAAAATGGTAATGGAAACGGCGATCCTGTAGAGAGTACGCTAAGAGGGTCGACGAGCGAGTGCCATAGCCGTCGAGATGCAGACACAGCCCATCGCGCGCTTCTCTGTCAGCGACCGCGTGCTCGCCCATCCTGTGACGTAAGGCAGAAAAGAGGTGAGGCAGCTCAAGCGGATGGTGGTTAAACGAGAGGTGTAGGGCGGCGAAGAGGGGAGCAAACCGGGCGATGCGGGCGCACGTCTGGTCATTAGGGTCGCGGTTCGTGATGAGGTGCACGCCAGGCGGTAAGGGATGCACGGTGAAGTCGCTCCGGTGATTATCAATCACGTACGCGGATTCGTGATCGACGATGACGAGATTAAACGGATTATAGTTGTGGGGAGCCTGCTCTATAATCGCTTGCACTGCCTCGGCTGCAGAACCATATTTGAGCGCATCAAGACATAATTGTCCACGCGAGCGGCAGTGCGGATCAGCTGCCGCGAGCGCCTGCCGATTCAAAACACCGACCGTTACCCCATATTGATTGACGCCTAACCACGTGCCGCCTGCAAGAAGGTCCTGTCCACCGTAGACCCATGGGGAAGTCCACAGTCTAGTAGGACCGGCAGAGGGACGAGCCAACATCTCATCACGATTAGCGGCAAGCACGATGGGATAGTCAGAAAAGGCGCGAAAGAACAAGACGAGCGTACACATGGCGGGGGCCAAGTATACGGAGAAGCGGGAATGCAGGCAAGGGCGTAGATTTTGCGTTGTCTTTCCGCAACCCCTGTGCTAGGGTAGGCCAAACTTCGCGCCGGGGAGGAAGAATGTTTGCTTCGATTACTGATGTGATTCACAAATTTGCCGAGCAGAAATATATCTGCGATCAGCGCATCGCCACGATTGTCTACCTCGCAAGCCATATGCGAAAACCAATCCTGGTGGAGGGGCCGGCAGGGGTGGGCAAAACGGAATTGGCGAAAGTCGTCGCCGGCGCGCTGAACTGCGAACTGGTGCGGCTCCAGTGTTATGAGGGGCTTGATGAGGCCAAAGCCTTATATGAGTGGGAGTACGCCAAGCAGCTGCTCTATACCCAGATCCTCAAGGATAAAATCGGCGAGGTGCTCGCTGGCGCTGCGAACCTCAAAGACGCTGTCGAGCGGATTGCAGATCAGGACAGCGTGTTCTTCTCGCACAAATTTATTTTGCCTCGGCCGCTGCTGCGCGCGATCTCGGCTGAGCATCCGGTGGTTTTACTGATTGACGAAATAGATAAATCGGATAGCGAATTTGAGGCGTTTCTGCTTGAAGTGCTCAGTGATTTCCAGGTGAGCGTTCCCGAGCTTGGCACCATTCGCGCGACGCAGCTTCCGGTCGTCGTGTTGACCAGCAACAATACACGAGAAGTCTCTGATGCGCTCAAGCGGCGGTGCCTGCACCTGTACATTGATTTTCCCAGCAAGAAACAGGAGCTCGACATCGTGCGTATGAAAGTGCCCGGCATTAAGGAGAGGCTGGCGGATGAGGTTGTTGAGATTGTCCAGAGCATCCGTAAACTCGATCTGAAGAAAGGGCCAAGCATTAGTGAGACTCTGGATTGGGCGAAAGCATTAACGTTGTTAAATGTGGAGCACCTGGACGACGCTGTGGTGAACGATACGCTCAATACGATCCTCAAATACGAGGGTGATATTCGCAAAGCCGAGGCGGAGTTAAAGGACTTCTTGCAGAAGAAGAAAACGCGGGCGAAAACCGGCGAAGCGCAAGATGATAAAGATTTTCTTCACTAAGATAGAAAGCAGACGGTGAGATATGGACGATAAGTTCATTGAGTTCACCCATTTACTTCGGGAGAACGGCTTGAAGGTTTCGGCCGCGGAAAATATGGATACGCTTGCGGCAGTAGGGTTAACTGGTCTACGAGATCGTTTGGTCTTGAAGGACGTGCTGCGAGCAACCTTGGTGAAACGGGTCGTCGATATTCCTGTCTTTGATGAGTTGTTTGATCTCTTTTTCACCGGCCTTGGAGAGATTATCAAACAAGCCGGCGCGGCCACCATGGGCGCTATGGACATGACCGAGGAGGAATTTCAAAAATTCCTTGAACAGCTCGAGGAGGCCCTAAAGAATATGGGGTCAGAGCTGTCGGAGTTGGCAAAATCGCTTCTCCTCAACAACACTGGACAGCTTGAGCGGATGTTGCGTGAAGCGGCGCAACAGGCCAACCTGCGGGAGATTCAGCGCTCCTTCCAGGAAGGGCAATTCGCCAATGCGCTGGCGCAGATGTTAGGGTTTGGCCAGTTAACGCAGGAACTCGCCAATTTGAAAGAAGCGCTGCAGCAAGCCGGTCTCAGTCCAGAACAAGTTGAACGTTTAATGGCGTATATTGATCGACGGCTGCATGACCTTGCTCACATGGTGCGCAGCTTCGTGCGAGCAGAGTTGGAGAAGCGCGACCCGCAAGTGCGCGAACAACAAAAGATGCGCAGTCTAGCGGATAAGAGTTTCTATTATCTGACCGAAGACGAAATCCGCAAAATGAAAGAAGCGGTTGCAAAGCTCGCGCAACGGTTGAAACATGTCATTGCTATCAGGCGCAAGCGCGCCAAGCGCGGGCGATTTGACTTACAGCAGACCTTGAGGAAAAACCTACAATATGGCGGCGTGCCGTTTAAAATCATGCTTGACAGAAAAAAGAAAGAAAAACCGCAGGTCGTGATTATGTGTGACGTGTCGGATTCCGTGCGCAACGTCTCCCGTTTCATGCTGCAGTTTGTCTATTCTGTGCAAGATCTTTATGCTCGCGTGCGCAGCTTCATTTTTGTCGCTGATTTGGGTGACGTCACCCGACTCTTTGAAGAGAATGAAATTCATAGCGCTATTGATCTCGCCCTGCGGGGAAATATCATCAACATCTACGCGCACTCGGACTTCGGGCGGGCGTTTCGCACGTTTCATCGGGACTATCTCTCGGTGATCAACAAACGCACGACTGTGTTGATCCTTGGAGATGCCCGGAATAATTATAATTTGCCGCATGAATGGGTGCTGCGTGATATGCGACAACGCGCCAAGCAGATCATCTGGCTCAATCCGGAAAGCAAGTTGACCTGGGGGTTTGGGGATAGTGAGATGGACCGCTACGCGCCGTATTGCGACCTTGTGGAAGAATGTCGTAATCTGAATCAATTGTACCGTGTCATTGATAAACTGGTCACGGCATGAGAGCCGCGTTTTGGATTGACTCCGTTCCCGTGGGTGGTACAATCCCCATAACTTAAGGGAGGCACAATGGACCAAGAGGGTTTTATCGAGATGAGGGTCGGCGGACTCACCCTTGATCCAGTGACAAAGACGCCGATCGTTATCCTCAA
>DATLYA010000127.1:0-13123 GCA_035575235.1 Candidatus Methylomirabilota bacterium | reverse complement strand
ACGCGCCGGAAAGGAAAGGCACCGCCGTTCTTGCTCAGATGAATTTTGACGAGCAAAATCGGCGCTCACACTCCGGCGGCACAAGAGCTCTGCGCCGTAGGGGCACGGCGCGCCGTGCCCCTACGAGGGTTGCGTACAGTGCCGAACTTGGCTGGCAAAATTCATTAGACGCGTGGAACAAGACACGGTCATCGTCATGCTCCGTCCTAGAGACACAGAGACCCAGGTTGTGAGCACGGCGCGTTTTACGCTGACGTCGGCGCATCGCTCGGCGCGGTATAGCGCTCGTCAATCGCCTCTTTGATGCGCAGGCGGCTCTCCTCAGCAGTAATGTCGCGCGTGGTTTCAATCGCCTCGGCCGCCCGCGTCAGCGCTTCATTCTTGATAGCGTCGCGAACCAGCGTGAATAATCGCCGCATCGCAAGTGGTGCAACCAGGTGGTGTCGTCGACGCCTTCGGCCAATTGTTGAAAGAGCAGCGGGTTTTGCGCGCGCAGATTGAGTTTTCCCTCTGGACCACGGAAATAAAAGCTGCGTTCCGGCTCGATCTCGCCTTCAGCATACTTGCGGCGGTGTCGCCGCCGCTGTGTGCGGCTTGGCGCGGGCTGCAGCTAGTAAGGTGCATCTGCAGTCTTTCGCCGCCATACCAGCACCTCATCAGGAATGCGCCGCGCCGCGACTGGCTCTGGCGGCGCTTGCTTCACCGCCTCGCTCAATTCTTGCAGCGTCTCCAACGGTGATTGCCCGACGGCGACACAGATATCGATTGCGGTAAGAATGCCAGGCGCAAGGAGTTGAGGATGCACGGTGATAAACATCATGGTGGTGAACGCTTGCGAGAGCGCCATCCCCGCGGGCTCCCACGCCGCCGATAAGAGGTGATGCGCTTCGTCGACGAGGATCCACTGCGGCCGTCCCGTGCGCGCCCCATCTCTTGCAAGCGAGGAAACAGGGCGTGAAAAAATCCCGGGCGATCGTTCAGTGGCAGCCCGACCAGGTTAATGACAGCGTTGTTTTCTGGGGATTCCAGCAGCTGTACCACCTCAGCGACACTGGGTGGGCGCTGCGTGTCGCCAAGAGCGACAGCGGAGTCAAGGGTCTCATAATCTCCTTCCGGGTCAACAACGCAAAATTGATATTGCCGCGCGGCCAAGCGCTCCAAGAAGCCGACGGCAAAGGTTGATTTCCCCCCGCCCGACGAGCCTGCCAGAAGGATATTCTCCCCGTACGGCGGCAGCGAGTCGTCTACCCCATTCTCTCGCGTCCCTAAGAGGATGTGATGACGCGTCAGGCGCGGCGCGATGGAGCGGAGATCATCGGCAACAAGCTGCTCGATCAGTTCCTCCACCCCGGCGCCGCAAACGCCGTGCGTAATGTAATCGGCTTGGTCCTGCAGCATGGGAAGCGCGTTGCCAACCGCCGCCGCACATTCACATAGGCGGAGAAACGCATGGTCATTCTCCGCGTCGCCAATGCCCACAACGTTATGAGGAGATAAACTCAATTCCGCCAAAGCCGCTGCCAGTCCGGTCGCTTTGTTCACGCCGGACGGCAGCACCATCACTGCGCCTTTGTTGAAGATGACTTGCAGTTCTAACCCTAACTGCCGGATGGCGTCTAACACGGTATTCTTATGGAGATGTTGGGTCGCCACCACTTACACGCCCGATAGATAAAGGCCATATGCCTCGGTCGCGCAACGCCCAGCAGAACTCTTCTGGCGGCGCCGTTGCTAACACCTTTTCCTCTCGGCTGGCTGGCCGGTACAGTACCGCGCCATTCTCGGCCACGACACGCTCAAAGAGATGAACGTGGGGAAAAATCGCCAGTAAGTCTTCGAGCTGCCTGCCGATCACCAGCACCAGTTTTCTTCCTGATGCGTGCACGCGCTGCAGCGCGGCGACGGTCTGCTCAGTCACAATGCCGTGCGTCGCGATCGTGCCATCATAATCACACGCTAAAGCCAGATATCGCATGAGTCTGCCGTCTTATCCTTCTGCGTTGTAGCAGGCGCAATATTTAGGCTGATACCCTTGTGACCGGCGTCCGTCACGCTTCACACCGACAGGGACCGGCTGCGCCCTGGAAGATAGAAGGAGGCCTGCCAGAGGCGACCTGCAACGCGTCAGCGGCACAGCCCTCGCGTGAGAGCCGCTAAGAGACGGCTAAAGGCGCTCCGTTCCTCGGTGTCTCATCTGCATAAAAAAACGCATTTCTTTCGAGAGGGAACGAGAAGGACCGCAGTTTACACTTATTGTGCGCAACGCCACGACGCTTCGCTGCGCTCCCTCTTCAATCCAGCACGGTTGCCGATGCGATATCCAGGGTCCTTTCAGGACTCAGGAGGCCGCAAATCAGGATTTCTTGCAGTCTGTGCTCTTCCGCCGTGAGTTGCTGAAAGACCCGGGCGTCTGCACGCACTGACAGGCGGCGTCCGAAGGCGACCTGGCGCCATCGCTCAGTATCATTCACCCAATCGACTCGCAGAACGAGCTGCCCCTGCACGCCCCTTAACTCATAGAGGTTATCCATGGTGGGATAGGCTGCTCGCGCCTGCTCAAGGCTACAACTGACGCACACGACTACTGCTTTGAGCTGCGTCAGCTCGCGCAATGGCGTGCGCGAGGGCACAATACCCCATAAAGGACCTGGCCTACATGCGCTGAGGCCGACCGCCAGGAGGGCCACGCCAAAGCTCCTTTGGAGGAACGGCTTTGCTATGTTCATGGCTTATCGCCCGTGTTCATAAGGTTCGTTCCTCGCATGGGGCGGGCGGGAATGCTCAGCGCGACCTCGCCCCGCCCTTTCCTGCCAGCGCGGCCGGCCTGGTCGTCGGAGGTGCAAAGACAGCCTCCCTCACTCTCAAACCGCGGCGACAGCAGTTGCATCGGCGAAGCCTTCCATCAGCACCTGAAAGGGCCGGCGCGGGCGCGCCGCTATGGTAAATGGGCCTAGCAGGGGCGGCGGCGTCCTAAGTCAGACCGTAGCCCTGAGGACCGAGCACGGCTGGAGTGCCGCTGAGCGTTTGCGCCTTCCCTTCCGCCACGGGAGCCGCCCCCTGTGAGTCGTAAGGCGGATCAAGCGCCAGCCTTAACCGTCCGGCCAGGGCGCGCTTAGCCCTGGCCATCCTGGCCACTGCCTGCTGGCTCATGAGGGTCGGCACGGCCGCACGCTGCAGCCCTAGGAACGTGCAGCCGTGGATTTGCTTGGCGCCGATTTGCTTGGCGCCGCGATGGTTTTGATTACCCGAGCTATCCGGGCTTGGAGCTTGGCCGGCGCCTTTCCTTGGGTCGCCGCGTGCTGTACGACGTTCAGTACGCGGCGTAGCCGCGCGGCGTCGGCGCTCGGTCTCCGCCCCAATTCCAGCTTCTTGATGTAATCCGTGCCCACCTTGGCGCGCTGCTCCAGCGCCGTACGGGACAAGCCCACCAGCGTACGGGTCTCCCTAATGACCCGGCGGGCTTCCTCAGGGATGGTAATGAATTCCGGCTTGACATTTGTCGGCATCGTCCCTCCTCCTACACACAGAGTTAACATGTAGTGCGTAGTGTACGGCCTCGCGCGGGGCTAGTCCAGCGCTCCCCCTGTCCTGGAGCAGTAGAGTGGGGTGCATGAACCGTGGTCGTGGTCCCTCCTTGGCGTTCGCTGCCGCAATCTTTTCTCACTACAACCGTAGAAAAAGAGCAGTTTACGCATCTTGTGCCTGGCCTTTGGTTTGCAAAAGAAACCTCCACCGAACGGAATATCTTCCTACGAAAGAAGGAGAGCGCCTGGCGACAACTCATCAACACGCTCACGCTGAACAGCGGGCTCCCAGCCCTATCCAGAGCTAAAAGTTTTTGAGCGGGAGGAGTTAGGCCGCATCCATTGGCTGTATCTACTCCTTATCTCCGCTAGTGCTGTAGAGTCGGGCTCTCGCTACTCAAGCACGCTATCGGGCGCGTTGGCGGAGCGGGACTCGCCCCACTCACGACTTCTCTACACTCAGAGAGCCGTGCTGCCTGTCTATGATTTCACTGTAAACGGCCTACCATAGAAACAGGATGATTGGAGACCGACATCACTCCATGGCGCTGCGGCTGCTCCGTTCTCTGCGACAGAGGAGGTTTGCGCCTCTGTGTTTGATGTTCTTTTCGCTCACGTCGTGTGGCGGTTCATCCTCAACAGAGGCGCGCCAGGCGCTCCAGGCCGCCGCCTCGTGGGCGGCGACAGCGCATATGATCGGCGACGCTTGGATGATGAACGCCGCGCCACAGGAGTACGCCGAGCAGACGCTCCTCCGCGTCCACCAGGAGCTGCAAAAACGCTTCTACACGTTTCAGTCACACTCGTTTTCAACTCCGACCGCCGTGCGTGAGACATTGTTAGAACATCTCCAGAGTCTGAAACAAACTGTCGGTCAGATGCGGATCGCCGTTCGCCAGCGAGATCCTTCCACGCTAAGCCAACAGCCCACACCGTTGGAGACAGACCAGACTACGATCACGAGTGTGCTGGAGCGGAGCGATGTGCAGGCATGAGCAAAATATTTGAAATCGTGCTTGGGATCGTGACCAGCGTCGGCGGTTTCCTGGAAGTCGGGTCTATTTCCACCGTGGCTCAAGGGGGCGCCCTGTGTGGCCTGCGCTTAACCTGGGCGATCGCGCTCGGCGGAGGGTGCGTGATTTTTCTGGTGGAGATGGCTGGGCGATTTGCCGCCGTGGGCCGCCATACTATTGTCGACGCCATGCGCGAGCGGTTCGGTTTCAACTTTTTCGTGTGGCCCCTGGCAGCGCTGACACTCGTCAATTCCCTCGTGCTGGCTGCGGAACTCGGCGGAGTGCGCGTCGCGCTGGAACTTGCCACGGGCGTCGCCTTCCAGTGGTGGGCGTTGCCGGTGGCGCTTGCGGTGTGGTTGTTGCTGTGGAAGGGAACGTTTGGCGTGATCGAGAAGGGCGTGTCTCTGCTTGGGTTGGTGACCGTGGTGTTCATCCCCTATCTCTTTTACTTCTACTCTTCGGGCGCTATTGAGGATGAATGGGACGAACAGTATCTTCCCGTCAACCGTGCAATCGCTGCTATGGGAATGGGGTTCGGTAGCCTCATTTCACTGGCGGTGTTAGTGAATGCCGCGCTGCTGTTTCAACCGCGCGGCATTCAGGTCGAGCACTATGCTCAGTAAATATCCTCCGGCAAAGCCGGAGGCTTTAGTCTGTGAACCGCTCAAAGCGGTCAGTTCAGGAGCCTCCCAAGGAGGCTCTATTCTTTTGTAAAGATCTCCAGTTGCTCTAAGCGCTTATCCTCTGCTGCTTGTGGCTCAATGTACTGCCGGATTACCTGCTCGTCTCGGCCCACCGTCGAAACAAAATATCCCCGCGCCCAGAAGTGCTCCCCCACAAAATTGCGCACCTTGCCCCCAAAGGTCCGCGCAATGTAGATCGCGCTCTTCCCTTTGAGATACCCCACCACCTGGGAGACCGCATACTTGGGCGGAATGGAAATCAGCATATGGACATGATCCGGGCGCAGGGGCCCCTCCTCGATCTTGCTCTCCTTCTGGCGGGCCAGCTCCCGGAACACTTCGCCCAAGGCGGCTCGCAGGCGCTCGTACAATGCCTTGCGCCGCCCCTTGGGGATAAACACTACGTGATATTTGCATTCCCATCTCGTATGGCTTAGGCTGTGATATAGGCTGTGATACTCGTTCATGACCAGTCTCCTTTCCGTAACCTTGCGAGCGGTTCACGATTGGGAGGCTGGTTGTGATTCCCGGAGCTGTCAAACTCTGGGAGTCCCCCGGCAAAGCCGGGGGCTTACCTATTTCAGTTAGATCCAGTTGCTGACTTAGCCCTTCTCCAAATCCAGACCCCACCTCCAAGACTGCACCCTCTGGAGCTGGGGGACGTCAAAGAGCTTGCAATAGGGCAGGATGTGCATGTGACTGGACATTCCAAGGATCGGGCATGGACATCTACCACAGGCGTCATCACTCAGATACGCCCCGAGTATCAGTGGCGAGACGACGCCCTCCTCCACCAGGGCACGGTAATTCAGACCCGAACTCCTGTTCATCCTGACAATTCCGGCGGGCCCCTGCTCGACGCTCAGGCGAGGTTGATCGGCGTAAATGTTTTTAGCGCCATAGAAGCCCAGGGGGTAAACTATGCGGTGGCGGTGGACACTGTCCGGGCATTTTTACAGAACCTGGTGAGCCCACCGTCTCACCCTGCACCACGCTCTAGTCCCTTCCTTAGCCCAAGCCCGGTGACAAATCCGATCTTCCTTGATCCCGGCGCCTCGGCGTACAGAATAGAGCGCTTCGGGCAACAAATCGTCGGCGTGTACGTCAATGCGCGTGTGCCGCCGCTGGATGTGTGGTTAGTTTATCGGGATCCGTCGAGACAACACCTAGCTTACGCGGCCAAGGGTAGTAAGACTTTAGCCCAGATCGACACTGTCGTCGTCGGGGCGGACCCGCAGTGGCGGACGTTGGTTTATTATCTTGACACTAATTGTGACGGAATAGTTGATCTCATTGGCTACGATACGGAAGGGAATGGTCATTTAGAGCGCTACGGTACGCCGCCGCAGCCGGAGCGTCTTGCGCAGCTCGCAAGAGAGCTCGTTGCAGCGTTAACGGCTGGCCTGGTTTCTTATTCACAAATCCAGATATGCCAGTGACCGGGATTCCGTGAGTGGAGGCCTTGCTGCGGAGAATGCTCCGGCAGGGCTTGTATAAACCCTGTCTTGAGCAACAATAAAACCAAAGAGACCGGACGTAACGTTACTCCTGCGCGAGCGCCAGTCTCTCACGGAGAGGTCATGAGTCGTCGGGCGCTTCTCACCTTTTGTTCTCCTCTCTTACGAATCCTGTTCTGTAGTGGGCTCGGCGCAGTGTAGCTCTGGAGCAGCGCTTCCCCCGCAGCGTCGGCGCAAGATAGCAGAGCACAGACAGCCTCGTCTCACGCTGCTGAGGAGGACGGACAGTGGCCCATGCCCGCGAAGGACTACGCGAGCACGCGCTACAGCGACGGCGAGTTTGCTCCGCGTACGGCGATGCCCAATAACCCGATGTCGGAACAAGAAGCGCGCGACATTGCCGGATATTTATACACGCTGCGCTGAGTCAGGAATGGCGCCTCACGAACTTTGACGAGCACAATCGGAAACCGTGAGCGTGTGCGCCGCTGGCGGCCGCTCCGCCAGCCAGGAATCGCAGCCATATCTTCCGTACGGATTACTCTGGCAGTGTGGCGACCCCCAACCAGAATTCCACGGTGGCGCGCACGGCGGCGACAAAGCGCTCGAAGCCAAGAGGCTTGACGATATAACAGTTGACCGGGATCTGATACAGCTCGCGCACGTCGTGCGGAACTCTTGACGAGGTTAACATAATGATCGGTAAGTGCCGCAAGGCGGCGTCGGCGCGGATCGCTGCGGCGATCCGGCGCCCATCGAGCCCGGGCAAATTGAGGTCAAGCAAAATGATATCCGGGCGCGGCGCGTCGGCGTGATGCGCTTCTCGCTGCAGCCACGCCAGCGCTTCTTTCCCATTGTCAATCGTGGTCAAGCGATGCGGGATGGCGCATTCCTTGAGCGCTTCACGCACCAAGCGGACATCGGCGGGACTATCTTCCACCAAGAGAATCTCAGCCGGCCTGCTGCGCGCATGACTATGGGTCAGCATACCGCCCCTCTTTCACTCGCGCTTCGTTTTTCAGGCTTCCCCAATAGGCCGTCACCAGGTCTGCACCGAACGCTTCTGCGTAGGCAAGCAGAGCAAGTAGATTTTCACAACGCGGCGCCGCGCGCAACGGCGTCTCTGTATCGCCAAGCGCATCCAAATCTTGCTCATGATGTTCCTCCACGCTTAACGCAGGATGCAGGCAATCCGCCTGGTGTGCCGGCGAAGTCGGTTCTTTTGCGTTTGACGATTGCTCAACAACTCAGTCATTATTAAATAGGAAAACGGCTATGCAAGCGCGCGCGTGTTCCAGCGCTGTCTGCTCACGGCCAGACAGAATCAAGAGACAGAGTCTAGACAGAGATTTGAGATAGAGACAGAGGCGGGCGGTGTGGTCTTTGCCTCTCCTCCACCCTACCCCATTGGCAGCCGCACTCGCGTCCCCCAAAAGTCCAGGATGCTCTGCACGAGGCTGAAATACGCATCCAAATCGTTCGGCTTGACGCAATACGCGTTCACGCCAAGGTCATACGCATGGCGCACCTCCTGCTCGGTGTGCGTACTGGTAAAAACAATCACAGGAATGCGGCGCAGCGTCGGATCAGTCTTCACCTCCAACAGCACCTCGCGGCCGTCCTTCTTCGGAAGATTCAAGTCGAGCAACATGAGATCGGGCCTGGGCATCGAGGCGTATTCTCCTTCTCGCCGGAGAAACATCAGAGCGGCGCCACCATCAGCCACGTAATAGAGCCGGTTGGGCGCGCGGCTCGTTCGGATCGCCTCACTCACGAGCCGCGTATCGCCTGGGTTGTCTTCCACGAGTAGGATGTTCATGATCAGGTTTCCTCCCCCACTCACCCCTCATGCTTGGTTGCTGACTGCGCATGGGCTCTCTCCACGATGGTGAAATAAAACGTGCTGCCCTTGCCCGGCTGCGACTCTACCCAAACGCGGCCGCCATGGCGTACGACAATCTTTTTGCAAATCGCCAGCCCCATGCCCGTGCCGGGGGAACGATCCCGTTCAATTCGCTTGAAGAAGCCGAACAGTTTTCCGGCAAACCGTGGATCGACGCCAATACCGTTATCCCGCACGGCAAAGCGCCAGCACCCGGGATCATGCTCCACCCCGATATGCACGCGCGGGGCGCGCCATCACAAAATTTGAAGGCGTTATCAAGCAGTTGGCGAAAAACCTCCTGCAATTGCATGGCGTTAGCGGCGATGGTCGGCAATGGCTCATGCGCCACTACCGGCCGCAGGCGTTCGCTAGCGGCTGTAAGGTCGCCAACGTCTTGCGCAACACTTGTTCGCAATCCGCCAACGACTGCTCCTCTCCCCGTTCATCAATTTCCAGATACTTTAACAAATCATTCAGCTGGGCCGTCATGCGTCTGCCACCCTCTGCAGCGTAGCAGAGCGCCTCCAGCAGTTCAGGATCCTGCTGGTCAGGCAAACACCTGGTGATTTTTTGGAGATAGATTGTGACCATGCGCGCCGGCTCTTGCAAGTCGTGGGCGGCTACATACGCCATTTGGCGCAAGTCATTGTTCGCTCGCTGCAGTTCCGCCGTACGCGTGCGCACTCGCTGTTCGAGCTCCAGGTTCAGCGTGCGCAACGCCGCTTCAGCCTGCACCTGCGCCGTAATATCCTGATTGATCTCCATGATCGCCACGGATTGCCCGGCGGGGGAGTAATGTCCGCCAGAATCGTATCAAACAAGGTCCGCACCCGGAAAACACCGCAGATCAGTCCTTGAAATTCATCGCCGATGAACACCGGCACATACGCAACAAACCCTATGCCTCCCTGTCGGAGCTCAAAGACAGACGAGAGGCGCACAGTGCGTTGGGCGCGGGCCGCCTGGATAGCTTCCCGTGCAGGTGGAGTGTCGATCTGTATACCAAGCGCGGCCTCATTCCCACGCAGTGGGGCAACCCACCGCAGGCGCAGCGAAGCATCCGCCCAATTGATGGCCTAAGAACCCGGGAAATCGCGACTATACGCCGCCACCTCAGTCTCCCAAAACTGTTGCTGAGGCGGCTCGTTGTGCTCCAGACGGGCGCCCAGCCGCGTCAGCGCTTTCAAGCGCGCATCCATTCGTGCAGTGATCTCATTCTTCACCTGCTGAGTAACTGCTCGCACGGTGTCGTCCAAAGCAGTGGGAATGAGCTCCAAGAGCAGCTCTACCATGGCTCCTGGCAAGCACAACTTGACCGGTTTCGGCCTACCTCTGCGTTTCGGGGCGCCGCCGCGCGCAGGGCGCGCAACGCAGGAATCGCACACAGCAAATCACCCAGCTGTAGGGCGCGAAAGAGCGCAATACGTCGGAGGGACGAATCAGCAAATAAGCCTTGGATTTGCATACGTTCGCCGGAACCTCTCGGGGAGGCGGCAATTGCCGCGCCAAGGCAAACGTTTTGCTTTATTAGATTTTTGCGCGGAAGTGTGAAGCCATCCACCCACTCCCGCCGTGAGGTTTTCGCTACAAGCCACCAGTGTTTTTACGGAGGATGGTCCTCTAAGAGGAAACGCTCAACGGCGGAAGAGGAGAACAACTGTTAGCGCGTCGCGACGCCGTGTTGCATTGAGAGGAGAGATCCAACAGCCTGAAGCGTACGGAGTGCAACGACGAGTGCTCCTTGGAGGAAATAAAAAGACGATCTTGCAACCGGCGGAGCCCTTGAATTATTGCTTCCCGATATAACGCTTAAGAGTCATACGAGAACGGAATTCGACCGAGAGCCATTAGCACTTCGGCGCCATCCTTCAACCCGGCGGTAAATCCTTCTGGATAGGCAGGATGGATGTATAAGCGCCCGCCGCCCGTGCAGCGCCGTTGTCGATTATGCTTCTGCGAGGGGGAAGAAGCTCCGCATGCGCCTCACAGAGACCATCAAAATATCCTAGCTCATATGCTTCAAGAGCGCGTCGTTGCATACTGACCTCTTGCTGTGTCGAATCACTTCCTCCAAACTCGGTCGCCAATGGCTCACAAACGCCTGAACAAAAATTGACTGATGGCATATCATTGTAGGTTTGTTCGATAATGCTTTCCGCGTAGGAAGCGCCAAGCGCCTGACGAATACGCCCAAATCGCTCGTGGACTTCTGCCGCCGCTCGTCGCACCATTCCCCACGGCGCGCCGCTCTGAGCGATGCAGACGAAGGTGTTCCACAGTGCTCCGCCCCGCCACAAATCTTGCGCTTGCACGGGCGTTGGTTGTTCCCAGAAGCCTCGCACAGCTCTTGTCTCACGCTGTTTTTCTGGCTCTCCTGGCAGAATCCACCCGTAGCCTTCCTCCACGCAGTCGGGCTGCATACCTAACAAGGTCAAGTTCTATGGAAAGCGGCGCGTCTCCCAGACCCCACGCCGCACGGCGTCCATGAACCGCCCCTCCTGCAGGACGAAATGATCAGACGGGAAAATCGTCACGGTCGCTAGCGGGTCGCGGTGCGAAATATAAGCGAGGGGAAGCAAGATGCCTGCGGTGGTGTCCCGATTCTCAGGCTGAAAAATGACGTTCTCCGCTGGCCAATGCGCCAACTGCTGAGCGACCTCCTCGCGGTGATAACGGTTCACAACAACAATGCGTTTACGAGGAATCAATTGTTCGACTCGAGCGAGGGTGTGCTCAAGCATAGAGCGGCGGTCAATCACAGCGCAAAACTGCTTAATGCTGCGACCACCACAGAGTTCGGCAAGGAAATCATGCATTCTGACGCCATCGCCAGCCGCTAAAACAACGCCCCATAGTTGTCCGATTTGGAACTCAGCGTTTATTACATCCCCTCATGCAGCGATCCTGAGTGAGAATCGCGAGCGCGCAGCCCGTCGTTTACTCTTGTGCGTCCACGCCGGGCGTTGCTGACGCCACCGGCACAGTCCCCGGCGGATGTATTGTGGATCGAGGCCAAGAACCATACAAATGTTTAAAAATGAAAACGGCCATTCGAGATCGTCGGTAAACACCCACTCTTCCGCCTCCCGCGCCATGCGGTGCTTCCGCCGCCCCTTTGCCCACAAGCCATGCCGTACGCAGTTGACCGCATCCTCCAACACCGCCCGCATCAAGGCGACCTCCGGTCGTCCTTGATACACGTTCGCCGGGGTGTTGTAGAACTGCTCGGGCACAATCGTGACAGCAGCCGACGAGCCCCCGGACAGCTCTGTAAGCTCCATCCCCTGCAGCCACATCGCGGCGGATGAATGATTCCACTCGAAGCGCTCGCGCATAACCAGTCCTCCTTCTTCCATAGCCGGCAGCATCCTGAAAATAATCGCCTCAATCCCTCTTCCCCCTGGTGACCGCCTGAAGGTCCCTCGCACACCCGCGGAAAGAAACGCTCGTTTCCGCGTCACTCACTAACGGTGATGTCGCGTTTCCGCCTGGAGAGAGGAGCAACAAAGAGAAGGCGAAATGCTCTGAGGTTCTAGAGAGAGCAAAGAGGGCGCCGGTCCGGTCTGGCAAAAGATCTAGCGTTGTTGGACTATTTTCTCCAGCGTCGTTGTAGCTGTGGATCTTTTATCCAGAATACTGTAGGTATTTTCTCTACACTCTGAAGAGTATCGCACACCAGGGCAGGAACTTTGCCAGCCAATCACGACTGGAAGCCTGTGGTACATAATTTGCTTAAATATTCATTGATTCCCCCCATAGCAGCTTCAGATGCCTCCTTGGCATCGGG
The DNA here is from genome assembly GCA_035575235.1 of Candidatus Methylomirabilota bacterium. GTDB lineage: Bacteria > Desulfobacterota > Binatia > Bin18 > Bin18 > SYOC01. The sequence goes on along the minus strand of DATLYA010000127.1, from coordinate 774 downwards.
GGTGTAGGGGCGCGACCCCCCTCGTGCCCCTTTCTATTTATGCGTGACGACATGCACATATAGCCTAGAGTTCGCCATTCCCGGAAACTTCTCCGCTTGGCAGAAACGTTTACGTAGCTGTCTCTCGTTACGGCTTTGTCTGAATTTTCCGTCCCCTTGTTCGCGTAATTTCTCTCTTCCCCTATCTGATCAGGAAACGAAATAAAAGCCTCAATATCCACAAGCAGATAAGAATCTCGACAAATCTCCACTATATGTTAGACTAATTTAGCTGTTTCTTAGAGGATGACGAACAAGCGGGGGGTGAAATTCATGGTGCATGTTATTAGCGTTATCAATCAAAAGGGTGGAGTGGGCAAAACAACTACGGTAATTAACCTCTCTGCAGCGCTTGCACGCCTGGGATATCCTGTGCTCGTGATCGACATGGATCCCCAGGCAAACGCCTCAAAAACTCTTGGTCGCCAACATCCACACGAGGTATTATGGACAACGGCGAAACTCTTAGGAGACAAAACTGGGGCGGTTCCCCCCTCTCCCTGGTATGACACCATTGAAGAGGACGTCACCCTCATTTATGGGCATATTTCGCTGACTAAAGTCGAGCGTCTCATGATGAGTATGGCCATGCCCGGCCTTGTCCTGCGCGCGCGACTCGAACAGATGGCGCTTGGGGCTGACCACATCGTGTTGATCGATTGCCCCCCTAGCCTTTCTTTGCTGACCGTGAATGCGTTAGTCGCCTCACAAGCCTGCATTATTCCCCTGGAGTCT
>DATLYA010000126.1:0-6617 GCA_035575235.1 Candidatus Methylomirabilota bacterium | reverse complement strand
CTGAGCAGCGACAACCAAAAGAGCGCTGCGCAGGAAAAGCAAGATATTTGGGTGCGCGGTGATGGACGCTGGCAAAACGAGGAGTTCGGCGCTGGAGGATATTGGGTGCGGGTGGTGGATGAAGGCGGCAAGATTAATCTTAACCAGGTTGACGAGGCGGCGCTGCGTCAAGCTTTTGTCAATCTTGGTTTTGATGTCAAGGCGTCTGAGAGTCTGACGGATGCGATTCTCGACTGGCGTGACACCGATTCTCTGGTGCGGTTGCATGGCGCTGAAAGTGACGATTACCTGGCGCAGCGTATCCCCTACCCAGCGAAAGATGGTCCGTTTGACACTCTTGACGAGTTGCTGCTCGTGCGTGACGTGACTCCGGCGTTGTTTTATGGCCGAGAAGGGCCAGGACTGCGAGATGTGTTTACTGTATACTCTGCAGGCGCGTCGAACGCGCCAAACATGTTAACCGCTAGCGCCCTCGTCATCCGCGCCGTGCTTGGCATCGACATGGAGATGGCTGAGGAGCTGGTGCGACGGCGTGCGGACGCCAATGCAACGGATTTAGCGAGTCTCTTTCCGAGTGGGGCGAACCGCGGCGGATTGAATCTGTCCCTACCGACTATCGTGACGATTGACAGTATTGGTTACCTCAACGACGGCGGCGTCACGCGCCGAGTATCCGCCGTCGTCCAGCGTCAAGGCGTGAATGGTTTTCGCTTCCTTCGCTGGCAAGATCGCTACGAGGGTGTTGGAGCGCCGGCGCCAACGGAGAGGCAGTAAATAGGAAAAGGAGTTAAGAAATAGGGATTGGGGATTGATCGTCCTGCCTTTCGATTCCCCTTCACCCGTGCCGTTCGCCTATTCTCCCTTTCGTCTGCCGCCTCCCGCTTTGTGTCTTCATTCTTCCTCGTCTTCGAGTTCCTCCTCAAGCGCTTGTTCCTGCTCCTCTAAGCGAATCACTAATGCGCTGAGCGCCTCAAAGACTGAATCTATCGCCTCGCGGAAATCGTCCTCTATGGTCACCACGCCCGCAGCGACTCGTTCTTCACAGTCCCGGATCACTTCACTCACTGCGAATTTGGCTGATTTTACCAGACCAATCCATTGACCAACAATTGCCAGCGCGTCTTCCATGCTCTCTCCTTCACGAGTTCGCTCGTAGCTGCTAGACTTGACGCATACGCCACACGTCAGAGATAGAACGATTCTTTTCTTCCCGTTTGATGTTTTTACTACCTTATCATGCAGGCGTAGGGAGGCCAGTATGCGACAGGTTGCAGTGATCGGCGCGGGCATGACCCGCTTTGGCAAGCATCTTGACCGGAGTATGAAGGACCTTGCTCGCGAAGCGATTGAAGGGGCGTTGCACAGCGCTGGTGTAGAGAAGGAGGCTGTTGAAGCCGCCGCCGTGGGCAACGCCGTGGCTGGCCTTATTACCGGCCAAGAATGCATCCGCGGACAGGTCGTGCTGCGTGAAATGGGCATCGGCGGCATTCCCATCATTAATACGGAAAACGCCTGCGCCAGCGCCTCGACGGCGTTCCATCTCGCCTGGTTGTACGTGGCTTCCGGGATGTATGACATTGTCCTCGCCGTCGGCATGGAAAAACTCTTCCATCCCGACAAGAAAAAAACCTTTCAGGCGATCGGGAGCGGCATCGACGTGGAAATGGCCGATGAATTTGCCCGCCAGATGAGCGGCGAACAGAGCGCCGGCGCGGGGGAATCGCGCAGCGTGTTCATGGATTACTACGCCAATCTCGCACGTCAACACATGGCGCGCTACGGCACGACCCGAGAGCAGTTTGCCCGCATCGCGGCGAAGAATCACACCAACGGCAGCCTGAACCCGCATGCGCAATTCCAAACGCCGCGCACCCTGGCGGAAGTGCTGGCGGCGCCGCTGATTGCCGAGCCGCTGACTCGCATGATGTGTTCGCCGATTGGCGACGGGGCGGCCGCCGTGGTTGTGGCCTCTGCGGAGAAAGCTCGGCGATTCACGACCAGGCCGGTGTTCGTACGCGCGTCTGCACTGGGATCAAATCAGCCGCACCGGCCTGAAGAGCCAGGCGTCGTCACTAAGGTAGCACAAAAAGCCTACGCGATGGCGGGAATCGGTCCACAGGATCTGCACGTCATCGAAGTGCATGACGCGACGGCGCCTGCTGAATTGTTTGCCTATGAGGAACTTGGTTTATGCAACGCAGGAGAAGGCGGCAAACTCATTGATGAGGGGGTGACGGCGCTGGGTGGGCGTATGCCAGTGAACCCCAGCGGCGGTTTGCTGGCCAAAGGCCATCCCGTAGGCGCGACTGGCGTGGCGCAGATCGCAGAAATTTTCTGGCAGTTGCGCGGCGAGGCCGGGAAACGGCAGGCGCCGGGCGCTCGTGTTGGTCTGACGGAGAATGGCGGCGGAGTGTTAGATGGCGAGAACGCCGCCGCCGCGGTGCATATCTTTACGGTGTAAAGATTACGGAACAAACCCTCAGCAACAGGTCATCAGGCGTCATTGCGAGCGCAGCGAAGCAATCTGTGTCTTTTGTAGAGATTGCTTCATCGTCAGCGCCTGCCCTGAGCCTCGTCGAAGGAACTCCTCGCAATGGCATCCCTCTCGAACTTGATGCTATTGCTGCAAGGGGAGCGGGGACCTCAGGCTGATAGAAGCTAGTGTTGCGCCGGCAATGTCAGGGCGTAATGCACCTTTCCCTCTTGATCGCGAATCTCCGCCGTCAACGCTCCGCTCTGTCCGTCGATCCGCACAACGCCAAAGTTAAAGAATCTCGTCTCTTCATACAAAACCTGAGGATGAAAGGTCTCGTCGAGCGGATCAAGATTGCCGGTGATAGCGCTTAATGGTCCACTGATGAACTCATGAAAGTCCGCCGCGCCATCCTGATCCGGATCGTACGAGAGCATCCGCGCGACATGAATATCGGTCGAAAGCCAGACCACATTGCGCTTCTTACTGTTTTGTAAGGTTGATACGATAGTGCTGAGTTCAGAATCAAAGCCGCTCGAAAACGCTCCCTTCGCCCAACTGTCATTCCCGGTGACAGGGCTGCCCGTCTGCGTCGAGAGGGGGACGCTTGACATAATGATCTGCCAGGTGGCGGTAGACGACGCCAGTCCGGCGAGCAACCATTGGCGTTGCGCCGCGCCAAGCATGGTTTTGTCAGGGCCGTCAGCCTGAGTATTAGGGCTACGATACTGACGATTGTCGAGAATAAACAACTCCAGATGTTTCCCCCAACGATAGGAGCGGTACAGCCTATGCTCATCCTGAGCTGGACGCGGAAACGGAAAATAGTCCCAAAAAGCTTGGAGGCCAATAGGTGTAAGCGGTTGGGTCGGACCGGCGAAGTCATTCTTTACCTCGTGGTCATCCCAAATAGCATAGACTGGCGTACCAGCCAGCAGCGTGCGCAATCCAGGGTCCTCGCGCTGATATTTATATTTGGCCCAAAATTGTTCTTGTGTTTGCGCGACGAAATCCGAGCCCGGGGCATTGGGCGGTGAAGGACAGGGAGAGTCGGCATAGATAGTATCGCCGCCGAAGAGGAAAAAATCCGCCACCTGCGCGGCCATCGGGCGAAAAATAGCGTATGCCGGTTGGCGACAGAAGCCTTGTCCGCCGAGGTCGCCTCCCCACAGGAACGTCACAGTATGTGATTGCTCTGCCAACGGCGCGGTGACGAAAGAACCAATGACGCCAGTCACAGAGGTCTTTGCCGGGCGGACGCGATAGTAATACCGTGTGGCGGGTTGCAGGCCGGTTACGGCAACAACTCCAGTAAAATCAGTCTTCGCCGTCACTCGCACGGCGCCCGCTGTTTGACTTCGTCGCAATGCGACGTTCTCCGCATACTCCACGACCAGGGTTGCCGCACGATTTGCCCGCGCCCAGATTAGAGCGCTGGTCGCTGTGACCTCACCGCTTGCCACGCCATGCGTAATGCCAGGCGCGGCTGCAGCGGCAGATTGAATCGACCAGGCTGACAAGACCACCCCCCACACGAGCTGCCGCCAAACTTGTTTCATCATGAATGGTCTGTATCATAGACGAATGGTTGCTCTCAGGGCGATGCGCCGCTTCGCTTTTTTCCGAGGGGACGACTCCTTTACAATAAGAACCTTGAATGCTGCTGTGTTGGAGGTGTAATGTTGTCATTCTTCTCCGCCTTATTCCTTGGTATTTTGCAAGGCGTTACGGAATTTCTCCCGGTAAGCAGTTCTGGCCATCTTGTCCTGGTGCAGAGTATCATACCTGGATTTTCCCAACCGGGCGTCCTGTTCGATGTCACCTTGCATATCGGCACGCTCGTGGCGGTGTGCGTCTACTTCTGGGGCGATTTATGGTCGATGGCGACGGCGCTGTTCTCAGCGCGGAAGCCTGAGACGGCGGACATGCGCCGTTTACTGTGGCTCGTCATCGTGGGGTCCGTTCCTACGGCTGTCATAGGTTTACTCTTTCGTAAACAGTTTGAAGCCATGTTTAATGATCTTTTTGCGGCTGGAGTATGGTTTATTATTACCGGCCTTTTGCTCTTCTTGACTGATCGAGTGGCCGTGCGCGGACGCATGCTGGGGGCCATGAGTGTTTTTGATGCGCTCGTGATCGGCGCAGCGCAGGGGTTGGCGATTATTCCGGCCCTCTCCCGCTCCGGTTCAACGATCGCCGCTGGCGTTTTTCTCGGGTTAGAACGACAACTGCTGGTGCGTTACTCCTTTCTATTATCAATTCCAGCCGTGGCTGGCGCGTTCATCTTGGAGTTGGCGTCTCATCGTCACGAATTGCTTGAGAGCTTCGATATGCTGGCCTACGGCGTCGGCGCCTTTGCCGCGGGGGTCATTGGCTACTGGAGCATCGCGGTTTTGCTTAACATGACCCGTTCCCGACAGCTGTCAGTTTTTGGCTATTATTGTGTCGCGGTCGGCGTCCTCGCCCTGTTCTTAGCCGCGCGATAAAAGCACAAGCGAGAAAAAGAAAGGGCCTGTAGGATAAAGGAGGGGAAACCTACAGGCCCTAGGAGCACCGCTTGGTTGGGGAGGACCGAGCGGTGATTTGGGGGAAATGAAGTAAAGGAACCGGAGCTGCTGCGGTTGCGCTTACCGCTGTCGTTTCGGCTCTCGTTACGTCATTTACTTTACCAACGGCGCCTGCACAGAGCAATATTACCGTAATAAATTTTAATTATTTTTCTTCATTAGTATATCTAATCTGAGGGCAAGGCAAATCCGCTGAACCACTCTCATTTCCCTTCAGCTCCCTTCAGCTTTTGACGCGCGCTCGTTGGCGCGCTTATACCCCCTGGGACATACGTGAAGGAAGGGTACATGGGCGGTTCAATGAAGATTGAATGTAATGCGGCTCTCCCGATGCGCGCCAGAGGCAAAAACGCCCGGGCGCACGAACAACAGCGGTTGCTCGTTGGTCCATGGCTGCATGGATTGTTCAACCGCGTGATTGGCGAGGTCGATGCAGGGCGAATACGGCGTTCGCCTCTCGGCTCTCGTACGTAGCTCATGTTTCACCCTTTCCCGTGCTAGAGCAACACGAAATCATCCAGAATAGTCTGCAGCACCGTGGGAGCATGGTCATCAAGCAACGAGGCCTGCAGTTTCTCCCAGCAATCTGGTGCGGTGAAAGGACGCACGCCTGCTTCCCGATACATCTGCAGCGCACCTTTATCATCTTCAAAAGCGTAGGTTTGACGACCTGCCGCCAGCGGCAGAATTGAGTTGACTAACACGTCGCGCTTCACTTCGGCGTTCAGGCGGAAGTCACCGTTGGGGCGCATGAACAGGTGTTCAAATTGAAAAAACTGCCGCAACCATCGTTCGGTGACCTCGCGGAGCGCCTCCGGCCTCCCTGTACTCACGACGACGAGAGGGTTACAGCGATTGAGACGTCGTAACACTTCCACCGCAGTTTCATGCACAGGGTATTCGACCGTGCGTAAATGTTCCACAAGCCACTCCCATAACTGAGGATTGCTATTGTCGAGTAGTTCTGGAGGGGCCAGCTCGCGGATCGAAGGAGGATAAAACCGGTTCAGTGTGTAATCGACGTCTAAAATCAACAGCATGAGAGCCCATTCCTCTTGTTCTTCTTTTTCTTTTCATCATAGCATAGACAAGAGGAGAAACAGCGCCTTTCCTCTCGCCTGAGGAAAACGATCCCTACTAGTCTCTATCGCCTTTCTGGGAATAAGGCAGCCTTGATGGCGTGAAAAATCACATGCTGTTCCTGCACGCCATGAATCAAATAAGCGCCAGGGCCGGTGGCGTAGATGGCGACGTCTTCGCCGCCGTGCGTTTCGGCAGGAAGAGGAAAGATGGATTCTTGCAGGTAGCGAGGCTCAGTGGTGTCTACGCGGCTGAGATCGGGGCGGACATTCGGCTCTTTACCAGCGGACTTGGGTTCGTGAGGGAAAGTCTTTGGTCCCTGTGGCTGCTTGTCCGACGCGCCCGCGTAGCCGGGCCCATTAGCGTAGTTCAGTGTGGTGTAGGGTAGGCCGAGCTGATCTTTAGCAAACTCCTCATGATCGGGGTCAATGACTTTTCCCAGAATTGGATTCCCGCGTCTGGGATAGCCTGAGATCGTTAAGGTATGACTGTGGTCA
>DATLYA010000125.1:0-8818 GCA_035575235.1 Candidatus Methylomirabilota bacterium | reverse complement strand
CTGCCCGCACATCCCAAGCTGCGCACGGTTGTGAATCCTCGCTATTTTCAGGGGCAGCTGTCGTCCCTGATGGTAGGTATCGGAGCTCTATCCCCCGAGAGCGAAGCGGCGGTTGTAAATCTAGTGGATCATCCGTTAGTGTCGCCAGAAACAATCAAGACCCTCATTACCTCATTTCGTGAACATCCCCTACCGATCCTTATTGCCGTGTATAACGGCAAACGCGGCCACCCGGTGCTTTTCTCTAGCCAAGTCTATGGAGAGATTTTCGCTGCGCCGCTCGATCACGGCGCGAAAGTCGTCGTGCGCAAAGATCCGTCCCGGGTGAGAGAAATTTCGCTTGATGACCCAGGCATTGTAGCGGATATCGACACGCCGGAAGATTACCGGCGATACGTTAGAGGATAGAAGTAGGGACACAGCGTGCCGTGCCCGTGTCCAATCCGAACGCCTTAGGCTGTTCTCTGTAAAAATTCCACCGGCACGCCGTCCGGGTCTTCCGTGTAAAAACTCCGCATATTCGGCGCAATCTGCACAAGGCCGGATGTGATAACGACGTCTCCACGTTGTTGCACTTCTTTCAGCTTGGCCTCCACATCGGGGACGTAGATACAAAGATGCGGACTGCCGACATTGTTGTGATGGAGATCGAGTGTTGTTCCCCCGCCCGCGACATACTCGATGAGCTGAAGCATAAACGGGCCGAGCGTGAGATGCGCGACTTTTAACTCCGCGCCCGGATTATTTGTGAGCGTGTCGAACTCCTTGCTTTTAACGTTCATCATCTTCCAGTCAGTCTCCTTCATCCCTACGACATCGCGGTAGAAAGCGATTGACCGTTCCAAGTTCTTCACCGTTAACCCGACGTGAAATAATTCCGCCATGGCGCCCTCCTTTTTGGATAGGCTATATCTCAGTGAGGGTGTGGCGCTCAAGAGCTTCCCTGGGTGTCGATGGCAATGCGTTGGCCTGTTTTAGAGCTGGATGGAGGCAGAGATGGTTCGTGAACCGCCCTCCTGAGTTGCTGATCAGAATGGTATGCTACGGCAAATTCACAATATGAGGCGCTCTCCATGACTATTCCCGCCGCGCTTGTTGGCGCACCTATTGAAGATATCGATACGCCTGCTCTGCTCCTTGATCTTCATCTTCTGGAGCGCAACATCGCGAGGATGGCGGCGACGTTCCAACAGCTACCAGCAAAGCTCCGTCCACATGCAAAAACTCACAAGACGTCGATCATCGCTCACAAACAGATTGCCGCCGGCGCCATCGGCATTACCTGCGCCAAACTAGGCGAAGCGGAGATCATGGTCGCGGGCGGGATTCGTGATGTGCTCATCGCCAACCAAATCGTTGGCGCACAGAAGATTCAGCGGCTTGTGAGTCTGGCGCAGCACGCTGAACTGATGATTGCGGTTGATGATGCCCGGAATGTAGAGGAGCTCTCACACGCCGCCCAGGCCGCGAAGGCGTCACTGCGAGTGTTGGTGGAAGTGGACGTCGGACAGCATCGCTGCGGCGTCCAGCCTGGGGAGCCGGCGCTCGCCTTGGCGCAGCGGATTGATCGCGCGCCAGGACTCGTCTTTGCCGGTCTGATGGGCTACGAGGGCCATCTCGTGTTTGTCCCAAGTTTGGAAGAGCGTGTGCATCGTGTCCACGCCGACCTGCAAGCACTGCTCGACACCGTCTCTTTCCTGGAATCACAGGGGCTGCCGGTCAACGTTGTCAGTGCAGGCGGCACCGGCACGGCCATGATTACCGGGCGCCTGCCGCGCATCACGGAAATCCAGGCCGGCTCTTACGTCTTTATGGATGGGCGTTACCGAACGATCGAAGGCGTGGACTTCGACTGCGCGCTGACGCTGCTGACCACTATTGTCAGTCGCCCACGGCCAGACCGGATTATTGTCGATGCAGGCATGAAAACTCTTACTCACGAATTTGGCCTGCCGCGGTTCAAAGGACGAGACGACCTCGAACTGGTGAGCTTATCTGAAGAGCATGGGACGGTGAGAGTAAACGATCCTGTCGTTTCACTCAAACCTGGAGACAAGTTAGAGATTATTCCCTCGCACGGCGATACAACCTTGAATATTCACGATTATTACTACGGCGTTCGCCATGGCCGGGTCGAGGCAGTGTGGCCGATCGCCGCACGCGGAAAGAGCCGGTAGTAAAACCAAGCAGCATAAGAGTAGTACACCAGGGTAGTCACCCTGAACCCTTCGCCAAGCTCAGGATAAACTTCGTGAAGGGCCTCATCGTAAGATGCTTCGCTACGCTCAGCATGACAGTCTTGAAAGCTCTTCTTTTTCCTCACCTTGTTTCACGGCGTTCGTGGCTGTCGTCGAGCGAAATCATCCGCGATCTCAGCAAAGGAGCACCAGCGTACGCCCGCATGACTGTTAAAATATTCGATCAGCCGCTCGTGCATGAGCAGCACTTGCGGGCGACCGCTGACATCCGGATGAATCGTCATGGTAAAAACCGCGTAGTCATATTCCCGGTAGACCCAGTCGAATTGATCGCGCCACATCTGCTCGATGTCCCGTGGATTCACAAAACCATGGCTGTTGGGCGACTTTTTGATGAACATCATCGGCGGCAAATCGTCCAGATACCAGTTCGCGGGAATCTCGATCAGATCCGTCTCTCGTCCGCGCGCCAGGGGTTTCATCCACTCCGACGCCGGTTTCGTGTAGTCAATTTTCGTCCAGCGATCGCCGACACGAACGTAGTACGGATGGAAATCATTATGCATAAGACTGTGGTCGTAGCGGAAGCCGTGTTTCAACAACAGCTCATTCGTGATCGGAGAAAATTCCCACCAGGGCGCCACATAACCCACCGGACGTTTCCCTGACACGTCGGCAATAAGATCGATGGTCTTGAGCAGCACGTCTTCCTCTTGTCGGGGCGACATAGCAATGGGATTTTCGTGAGAATAGCCGTGCGCGCCGATTTCATGGCCGGCGTCAACAATCATGCGAGTCTGTTCAGGAAATGTTTCGATCGAATGACCGGGGATAAACCAGGAAGTTTTGATTTTGTATTTATCGAACAGCCGCAGCAGACGAGGCACACCAACCTCGCCCGCGAATAGGCCGCGTGAGATATCATCCGGCGAGTCTTCCCCCCCGTACGACCCCAGCCATCCGCCGACCGCGTCCACGTCAATGCCATACGCAAGTTTGATGTCTTTGCTCATGGTCGCCGCTCCTTTCTCTGCTTACTGCTTACCGCTCACTGTTAACTGCTTACCGCCTCCCGCCTACTACTTTTTCAGTCCCGCCTCCCGCGCAAACCGTTCCATCAGACCGAGCACCTCCTCAAAGCCTTCCGTCCACATGAAGAAGGCGAGGACGACATGATCGAGGCCGGCTTTTTGATAGCTCGGCAGAGAGCGAAGCACATCTTCAAACGTGCGCTCGTAGGCCGGCGCGGCGTAGGTCAGCGAGTTGGGATCGCGCCCGGCTTGCTCGGCGAACTGCTTGATAGTCTGAATATCATGCGGCAGCTGCTCAGGATTGCGCCAGAACACATGCCCATACCAACCATCGCCGATGGTTGCCGTGCGGCGCAACGCAGCCTGGCTATGTCCGCCAATCCAGATCGGCGGATGGGGTTTTTGCACGGGACGCGGCTCGCAGCGGAGATCGGAAAAATTGAAAAACCGTCCGTGGAACTCCGGCTCCTCTTGCGTCCACAACGTCTTCATCACCTGCAGATATTCATCCGTGCGTGCGCCGCGCTCACGAAACGGTGAGTTCAGGTAGCCAAACTCCTCGGCCATCCAACCGACGCCCGCGCCAAGAATGGCGCGCCCGTTGGAAAGCACATCAAGGGTCGAGATGATTTTCGCAGTGACTACAGGGTTGCGGTAAGGAATAATCAGCACGCCTGTGCCGAGGCGTACTTTCGACGTGCACGCCGCGACATAGCTCAGCACGGTGAGCGGTTCTAAAAAATTGTCCGCGACATCAACCGGGAATTTCCCTTCCGGATGATAGGGATACTTGGACACTAAATTGATAGGCATGGCGATATGATCCGCCGCCCACACGGAATGATAACCCAGCGCTTCCGCATGCCGGGCTATGGTTTGAATGCGTTCAACCACATGTTCCCGTGCTTGCGGACCCACATGAGGCAACACAACGCCGAATTCCATAACTTCCTCCTTATTTATCTTTGAGGACGAGAAACAGCTAAAATCCCAACTCCAGCGCCGCTAGCATCTCCAAGACATCATCACGCTTGAGCGTATGCAGCGGCGCGGAGCGGAGGTCACGAAACGCACGCTCCAATGGATTGCCTTTGAGATACCCCTGCCCGCCAGCAATCCGCGTCGCGAGATTCGCTACTTCCAGCATGTTCTCGGCGACGAACGTCCGTAACATTTCAATGGTCGGCACTTGCCGATCGCCGTACGGCCGCTGCTCGGCAATCTCACGCGCGAGGGTGTAGATCAGCGTCCGGCAGGCTTCGAGACGGTTGTACATTTCACCAATGGCGAAACGATTCCACGGCAGATGGCCCACGAGCTGCCCGGTCTTCTGCACCTTGCGCGTGCGCGCGTAGTCGAGGACATGGTTGTACATCAACTGACCAATGCCAAGGTAGATAGCGGAAAAGGACAGGCAGTACCAATGGGCGACTTGGGCGAATTCCTCGAAAAGATGACCCTCCTTGCCAATGAGCTGCTCCGGCGTGGCGAAGACATCGGTGAGGCGGATCGTATGACTGCCGGTCGCGCGCATGCCCATGGCGTCCCAGGTTTCGATCACTTCTAACCCCGGCGCACCGCGCGGCAGCAGAAACGCGCACCCGCCCGAGGCTGGACCATTGTATCCTTCAAGCGAGGTGCTAATGCCAAAATAATCAACAACCGGAGACAACGTTGAAAAGACCTTTTGTCCGTTGAGCACATACCCGCCGCGCACTTTACGCGCGGTGGTCGCGGGCGACAGGATGGAGCGCGCGCCGCCACCTTCAGTATAAAAACCGTTCATCAGCATGCGTTTGCGTCCAACATTGCCAAGGTACAGTTCCTTTTGCACCGGGGTCATAAACGGCGTATAGAACCCCACAGTATTGCAATGCATGTTGATGGCGAAGGCCGTCGCCGTGCAGCCTTGCACGAGTTGCTCTTGCGCGAGCACGAACGTCAGCGGCGAGGCGCCCCAGCCGCCGTACTCTTGCGGTGTGGTCAGCGTGGTGTAGCCGGTCTCTTTAAGGCGGTCGATATTTTCAAAGGGAAAACTGCCTTCGCGGTCATGCTGTTCGGCGCGCGGGGCAAATTCGGCGGCGAGCTGTTTCGCCACGTTGATGATGCGCTCCTGTTCGGGCGTGAGGTCAACAAACATCGAGGACTCCTCGGACAAGATTTCCCTTCGGCGTACTCTTAGTTGCTGTGCCGGTCAAGGGACAACCGCGAGCTCGTCTGCATCCTGATACGTTCTATTCTTCTTGCGACGGCAGAGCGGCGGTGTTACTTTTCAGATATCGCGAAAGAGGATTGTAAGCCATGGAACGTGTGACTGTGACGCTCCCGCCGAAACTCAAAGCGCAAGCGCAACGACGTGCAAAAGAGAAGGGAGTTTCCATCAGCGATTTGATTCGGGAGTCCCTAGAGGTTGCCTTGAAGGCGACTGAAACTCACCAAAGAAAATCCGATCCATTATTTATGGACGAGGCAGTGTTTCATGGGGATGCGCCTGCTGATCTCTCTCAGAACCACGATCGGTACGTGTACGAAGACTGAGACAGCAGGTGATCTACCTTGATACCGGCGCTTTCGTTGCCCGTTATGTTAGTCGAGACCAGCACCATCGCCGCGCACGCACAGCGTGGAAGACACTGAGTCAGTTGTCTTGGCGTTGCTACACTAGCAACTTTGTCCTCGACAAAACCTTCACGCTCCTAGCTCGTCGCACTTCCTATCCATTTGCGGCTCAACGGGCACGGAGCATTTTGACCTCCACCGCGTTAGAGATCCTTCGTCCGGCACGCGAGGACGAAATGGCGGCTCTGGACCTCTTTGAGAAGTTCGCCGACCAGGAAGTGAGCTTCACAGACTGTATCTCTTTTGTTCTCATGCGTAAACACCAGATTAAACGGGTGTTTTCTTTTGACCGACACTTTCGACACGTAGGATTTATACTCTGGCCGGAGGGGCTGTAACACTGACTCAATGATTTAATTCTACCAACAGCGTCTTCGCTTCCTGTAAGTCTTTTGTATCGAATCCTTCGGTGAACCAGTTATATATCTCGTCTAACATTCGACGCGCTTCGGCTTGTTTGCCCTGTTGTCGCCACAGGCGAGCGAGGCTCACTGTCGCCCGCAGCTCCAGCATCTTAGCGTGCTGACGGCGGGCAATGTCGATGGCCTTCAGGAAACACGCTTCGGCCTCTGAATGCGGAGTGCGGAATGCGGAGTGCGGAATATTGACTTTGAACTTTGACCCTTGAACGTTAAACTGTCGGAGTGTTAGCTCGCCTTTCAGCCGATACAGTTCGGCCTCGTGAGTACGCTCTCCTGTCTTGTCAACAGCGGATAAGGCTTCAATTAAGAGCGATTCCGCTTCTACTAATTGGCCCTGGTTTATGCAGGCTTCAATTAGCGGCGTAAGGTAGTATGGCAGCCATGTCTGCGCCCCTGTTGTTTGCCAACCAGTGATGCCCTGACGCATCTGAGAGACGCCGCCATCCTGCCCTAATTCAGCTAGGGACCAGCCTCGTATAAAAATGCCAAATGCTAACCAGAACGGAAGTCCCTGTTCATTGGAGAGCGCGACCGTTGCCTCTGCATATTTTTGAGCAAGTTGTCCCTCTCTACGATATTGATGAACTGAAGCTACGTCCTGGAAGGCATAAGCAAGATCGAGCGGGTGTGACAGCTCTTTCGCTAAAGAGAGAGCTGTTTGGCTTCTCTGCAGCGCTTGCTCTGGATAGCCCAAAAACCACAAGGCGAGAGATCCCCAAAACAGGCAAGCTATCCCAGGGTCAGTCCCGTAAAGGAATACATGAGAGTGATGTTGCTGAGAATCATAAATGGCGTATCCCTGCTCACAGTTTTCCCGGGCTAGGACAAATTCTCCCAGATGAAAAAATGTTTGCCCTAGCGCATGATAAGCTTCCAGATAAGCGGCAGGGTCTTGTGTCGCGTGCGCTAAGGCGAGGAGTTGCTCTCCTAACTGTCGCGCCTCCGTTAGCTTACTTCGCACGGCGTACCATACCCATAATCCACGAAGAACGGTAAATAATTGAGGGGTCTCTCCAAGTTGTTGGCATAGTTGCCGTGCTCGGACATAAGCTTTTTCCACTTCCGAGGCTGCATAGCCCTTTGCCGCTACCAAAGGCGCTCCTAAAGCAATTTGCAGGGCGAGCTCTTGCCGGATACGCTCGGAGGTGGCCGGCAAATTTTTGAGTATTTCAAGCCCTTTTGTAAAGTGACGGATCGCTTCTTCATTAGCTGAGCGCTGAACGGCCTTTTGCCCTGCCTGTTGCCAGTACGGAATGGCTTGTTCGATGAGCCCCGCTTCAGTGTAATGATGCGCCAGCAGTTCAGGTTGGGTTTCTTTAACTTCCGTAAATTGCTCTTCCAAGACTTGAGCAATCTGTTGGTGATACTGTTGCCGCGTGCTTTTGAGCAGAGATTGATAAGCCGCGTCTTGAATCAGCGCATGCTTGAAGATGTATCGTGTTTGTGGCGGTTGACCGCGTTGGTACAGTAGCTCTGCTTCTGTCAGCTTGTCTAACGCTGATTGCAACACGATTTCGTCCAGTGGGGACACAGCTCGCAGAACCTCCCACGAGAATTCCCGTCCGAGGGTTGCGCCGAGCTGCGCAACTTCCTTGGCTGGTCCAAGTCGGTCGAGACGAGCCATGAGCGAATCATGCAGGGTCGCGGGTATGCTTTGTAGGGGCACGGCATGCCGTGCCCCTACGTTTTCAACTTCCATTACGGCTTTGGTGACTTCCTCCACGAACAACGGCACACCATCCGTCTTACTGACGATCTGCTGTACAACTTCAACCGGAAGCCCGCCGCCGGCGATCTTCTCCACCATCATCTCGACCTGTTTGCGCGCGAAACGCGTGAGCGTGAGTTGCGTCAGATGCGCCTGCATGGGCCAGGGCGGCGTAAAGTCTGAGCGAAATGTCATCACTACAAGGATACGCGCCGTCGGAATTTGTTCGAGGATTAGTCCGAGCAATTCCAGGGTTGAAGGATCAATCCAGTGCAAGTCTTCGACGATTAACAACACCGGTTTTTCGTCTGCCTCTGCGAGCAGCCAGGAGAGTAGTGTTTCCAGCGTTTTTTGTTTTTGTCGCTGGGGTGTGAGGTTGAGCGGCGGATATGAATCAGGAAGAGGAAGGGAAAGTAGCGACGCCAAGAGAGGAATCGTATCGCTTTGTAGGGGCGCACGGCCGTGCGCCCCTGCTGCCAATTTCTGGAACTTTTCTTCCCGCGAATCATCCCGGTCAAACTGCAACACTCGCTGTACGTGCTCAATCACCGGATACAGCGCGCTGTTCTGTAAAAACGGCGAGCAACGGAGTTCGATCTGACTATAGGGCTCCTGCGCCAGTTGTTCCTTTATGACTTGCACGAGGCGGGATTTACCGATGCCGGCCTCGCCTTGTAGCAGCACGACCTGCCCTTCGCTGTTTTTCGCCTGCTCCCAGCGTCGCAGCAAGAGACTGACCTCTTCCTCACGTCCGACGAGCGGCGTCAAACCGGTCATCAGGCCCGCTTCAATACGGCCACGTACGCCACTCTCTCCGGTAATCTGATACACCTGCATCGG
>DATLYA010000124.1:0-7058 GCA_035575235.1 Candidatus Methylomirabilota bacterium | reverse complement strand
GGAATCCACGACACATCGTTTTCCGCTGAGACGATCTTGAGACGTGGGAAACGCTCAAACACACCGCCAGTGATCATGTCGGCGATGGTCAATTGAATTTCCTGCGGCAGACGCATGTAGCCAAAGAGAACTTTGCGGCGGCTGAAGCGGTTGCCTGCTCTGCCAGTGAGGATATGAAGAGAGAGTGGAAAATCATGCTCCTGCGCCGCCGCCCAGAACGGATCATAGTCGGGCGAGCTATAGAGTTTATCTTCCGGTGGAGAGCCCCAGATCAAGGCGCCGCGTAAGCCTTTCTTCGCGATGCGTTTCAGCTCCGCCACGCCAGCCGGGATGTCTTCCAGCGTAATTGCGCCAAGCCCGATCAAGCGTTTCGGATAGGCGCTGCAATACTCCGCCGCCCAGTCATTAAACGCGCGGAAACATTCGGCGCGAAGTTCTGCATCATCGAGACCGAACAGCAACATCCCCATGGAGGTATAGAGCACCTCTGCGCTGACGCCATCGCGGTCTTGCTCCTTCAATCGTTCAGCGGGGTCCCACACGCTTTTGGGCGCCGCCTCGAAGCCTCGTTTGAGATGCTCTGGCAACTCTTCAGAACTCTTGCCAGAGCCAAAGAACCCGCCGACCTGCACAGGCTGAATGTTCTCGCACATGAACCATTGACCGGGTCTGCCCTTATACCCGTTTTCGACCCGTGGAGCGCGGTCACGAAACCGCGCGTCCACGCGCTCGGCCCACATATTGGGCGGCTCCACGAAATGCGAGTCCGCAGAAATGATGCGCTGCACTGCCATAGCTAGCCCTCCTTCTGACGTGAGATGTTTCTTCGTGCAATAAGATTTCTCTCTCCAAGCTTTGGTGCATTCCAGACAGCTAGACTAGCGCGGTTGTTTGATGGGGGCAAGAGAAATCTTTCTTGACAGGAGAAGGAGGCGAGCTTGGGGTCCTCAACCCCGATGTTCCAAAGTATCGAACAAGAAGGGGATGGGATTTCGGCCGTACTTCCTGAACGTTAAGGGTTTGAGGAGCTGTCTATCCGCTCCCTGCTCGGATTGCTATAATCGCTCTTGTCGGGCAAACCGCCCCTGATAAATGACGCTGCCTTCGGCTCGTTGGAGCACAAGCTGACAGAGGCGCGTACCTGCGTGGATCGCTAGCGGGCGACCGGCGACGTTACTCATCTCCAACACCTGGCGATTGTCCACTCCAGGGGCGACAAAACCAGAAGTGACGTGAATCATCAGGCCGAGACGAGCAAAGCGGCTGCGTCCTTCAAGCCAACCGCCAATGTCGCCAGGAAGATGAATGCGTTCGCGGGTGATGCCGTGAATGGTTTCCCCAGGTTTGAGGAGATAGGGATCATTGAGCGGCCGGACTTGCGTGACCGTGCGGTAGTCCGCCTCTTCCGTCACTTCAATGACGTCTGGTCCGCCCTCCATCACGCGGATCTCATCGCCGAGGTGAAGATCAATGGACGCTGGGCCGATCTGGTCGGGCAGGAGTGGATCGATGACAATGCGGCCGCTGTCGATTTCACGCAGGATAATGTCTCGTGTCAGGATCATAAAAAGCTCTCAGTAATCAGTTCTCAGCTTTCAGCCGGAAAAAAAGCAAGGAGATTGGCAAAGGGTTACGTTTCTTGGTTGTGGGTCTTGCTGACTGCTGACTGCTGACTGCTGACTGCTTCTCTCTTATACTCACTCCTCAGCTCTGACTGCAAACGGCCAAGCCGGTAGGTCCGCCAATCGATAAACGCAGCGGCTCGCGCCAGGGTAGGGTGGACTGCGGCAATTTGTTTCCACATTTCCTGAACCATGAGACGATAGTCAGGGTGTCCTTGCGGCATAGTGCGCAGCTCTCCGATGTGAACTGCCTCACGCAGGTTCATTTTCATGTACCAGCGAATGCGATAGGCGAATGGCACAGCATACTGGGCTTCGTATGGTAAATCCTGGCGTAAACGTCTGTAGAGCTGATCGGCTGCTTCCATACAGCGTTCAAAGACGGGCTTGAAGCCCGCCGCGTCTAACTCATCTGGCGTATCGTAGCCGTGCTCGGTAGTGAAGTCTTGCCGTTCTTGCGTGAGTAAACGGTGGCGATGCAGATCGCGATACAGCCCCAGATTGCCGATAAAGTCGAAAGTGTAAAATACGTTTTCCAACGCTCGGCCAGGCTTGTCACGGCGGTGACGGCGGCGGTGGAGATATTCGCTAAGAATTTGCTCACGCTGCGCTGGAGCCATAGCGGCAATGGCGCGACGCAGTTGCAGGAGTGGATGTCGTGTATGCGGATAGAGGATCGCGGCAAGAATTTTTTCTTCCGCCTCGGGATCGTAGTCAACCAAGGTGACTGGTTGACTTGGCGTCACCGGCGTTGGCGCAAAAAATTGGGCGGCAAGCGATCGCACCGCAGCGTAGGTCTCAGCAAGGTAGTCGCTTCGCCGCGCGCGTTTGACGAACGATGGGATCAAATGGTTCAGCGACTCATGGACGCCAGAGGCGATGAACTGCGCTTCAAACAGTGCGTGAGAATACAGCTTATTCAGTAGATGCTCGAACGCCTGACCGACTCCAAAGACGCCAACATTGGTGAGTGTCGCTGCCGGTAAATAAGAACGCAGGATATCGCACGCCTGGGCGCGCACGGTGGACCGATACGCCGTGTCCGCCCATCGGCGTAATTGTTCATCTCTGCCGGCTTCTTTATAGGTGAGCGGCTCTCCGGTTTGCGGATGTTTCCATTCGACGGTTTCAACTGGCAAACTGTCACGGACAAAGGCGATCATTGGCTCCATCTGGGCAGCATAGGTCTCGAACAGCAGGCGCATGACAGCGAGATATTCGCCTCTGTGTGGAGACGCCATGATCTTCGGCTCTTTGTAAAACAGATAGTCTCCATCCGGACCTGTTTGGTCGAAGCGGACGTAACGAGTAGACTTCTCTAGCGGCGCAACGCCGATGCGCGCATCTTCGAGCAGTTTTGCCGCGACGTTAGAGATGCGTTCGCAGGCCACATGCGCGCCGCCCAGTTGGGCAACGGAGTCGTCGCCGTACCCGACGAGGACGCGATCATAAAACTCACGGGCTTTCTTGAGCGCCTCTCCCTGCCCGACGGCGTTCATCTGGCTGCCTGGCAACTGTTGCAGCGGCAGATCCGCATGGCCGAGGAATTCGTCGAGAAAAATCCGCCGGAGGCTTTTGCTGGAGCGGCTGTAACGGGAAAAGAGCGCTCCCGCAATTTCCTGAGGAAGTTTAAGACCGAAGATTGGTTCTGTCAGGTTGGTAAAGTAGGGGGCGAGCTTGTATTGTTCGGAAGGAGAGAAATCTTCCACTTCTGAGCCTTTGCTACATTCTCATTATTCCAGTACGACGAGCAACTCGCCGGATTCGACTGCCTGCCCCGGAGAGACACGGATCTCTTTGACTTTCCCTGCGACAGGAGCGCGTACTTCATTTTCCATTTTCATCGCTTCCACAATCAAGACGCCTTGATCTTTGGCTACCTCGTCACCCACGGCGACTAGCACTTCCACCACTTTCCCTGGCATGAAAGAGCGAATTTCTTTTCCACCTTCACGACCCGCACCTCTCCCCTCGCCTGGACGCGCGGCGCGGCGCTCATCGAGAACACGGAGCTGAAAACTTTTGCCCTCTCCTGTGACCGTGTAGTGGTCATCTTTCGTCGTCACGTCAACGGTAAACGATTGATCACCAACGAGCAGCGAATACATATGGGCGCTGAGCTTGCGTCCGTCAACCGTCAGCTCTTTTCCGTCGATACGGATGCGGTAGAGGTGATCCTCTTCTAGTTCCTGCACTTCGATACGGTGGGTCTGATCGCCGAGTGTTACGATGTACGCCATAATTTTCAGTTCCAAATTCCAGGTTCAAAGTTCAAGGCCTTGAGGACGCCTACTGCAAGCTGAGGACCCACCGCAATGCTAGCGCCAGCCGCTTGCTCGCCACGCCGACACGCCGGCTTTCCCGCAGCCTTGCGGCAGCGTGCGGGCTAATGCTTGATCTTTATGAAAGGCGGCGAGGGCGGCGGCCGCGAGCAGCACTTCTTAGTGCTGCTCGTCCTCTTCTGTTGGCAGACCGTGAAATTCTTGGGGAATGAACCCGGTGTCAAGATCACCGGCGATAAACCGGGGATGGGTTAGCGCCCAGCGATGGAAAGGAATATTAGTGATAATGCCTTCCACGGTGTATTCTTGCAGCGCTCGAAGCATGCGTTGAATTGCTTCCTCTCGCGTACGGCCATAGGCGCAGAGCTTGGAAATCATCGGATCATAATAAATTGGCACGTCCCAGCCTTCGTAGACGCCGCTGTCATCGCGAATGCCATTGCCGCCTGGGGTGCGAAGCACCGCAATCTTTCCTGGAGAAGGGAAGAAGTCACGGTTTGGATCTTCAGCATAGATGCGGCATTCGATCGCCCAGCCGCGCTGTTGGATGTCTTTTTGCTGAAGCAGGAGATGTTTTCCAGCGGCAATTTCGATTTGCAGCTTCACTAAGTCAACTCCAGTGACAAGTTCAGTCACGGGATGCTCGACCTGGATGCGCGTGTTCATTTCCAGGAAATAAAAGTTCTGGTGCGCATCAACTAAGAATTCGACCGTGCCGGCGCCGACGTAATTCACGGCTTTTGCCGCCTCGACGGCGACCTGCCCCATTTTTTCGCGCACGGCGTCGTTAATCGCCATAGAAGGAGATTCTTCGATTACTTTCTGATGCCGCCGCTGGAGGGAACACTCACGTTCGTACAGGTGGATCGTATGGCCGTAGCTGTCAGCGAGCACTTGCACTTCAACATGCCGAGGCTTTTCGACAAACTTCTCCATATACATGCGATCATCGCCGAACGAGGACTTCGCTTCGGAGCGCACGCCGCGCAAGGCGGAGATCACCTCCTCTTTGCGCTGGACCAGACGCATGCCTTTCCCACCGCCGCCGGCTGAAGCTTTGAACATCACGGGGAACCCGATCTTCTCTGCCGCCTTGACTACCTCGTCTTCGCCGCCAAGAACGTCAGTGCCGGGAACAACCGGAACTCCTGCCTTTTGCATGATCTGGCGGGCAGTCACCTTGTCGCCCATTTTTTCAATAGCTTCCGGCGTCGGACCAATAAAAACGAGGCCTGCTTCCTGACAGGCGCGCGCAAAGGGCGCGCGCTCCGACAGAAAACCGTATCCAGGGTGAATAGCTTCCGCGCCAGTTTTCTTGGCAGCGTCAAGAATTTTCGGAATGACTAGATAACTCTCACTCGAAGGCGGCGGTCCGATGTGCACGGCATAATCGGCATATTGCACATGCAGTGCTGTGCGGTCGGCGTCGGAATAGACAGCGACGGTCTCAATGCCAAGTTCGCGGCACGCACGGATGACACGAACAGCAATTTCTCCCCGATTAGCGATTAGAATGCGTTTGAACATAAACAGCTCTTGGGTGTTAGGTGTTAGGAATTGGGGCGGGGTGGAACAAGTCCCTGGCCCCTAGTCCCCAGCCCCTAGAGAGGAATATTCCCATGCTTCTTTGGCGGGTTATTCTCCCGTTTGTTCTGCAACATATCGAGCGCTCGGATCAAGCGAGAGCGCGTGTCCGCAGGCATGATGATTTCGTCAATGTAGCCTAATTCTGCCGCTTTGAAGGGGTTGGCAAACGTGCGCCGATATTCTTCCACCAGACGAGCGCGCTCAGCCTGAGGATCCTTCGCTTTCTGGATGGCGTCGCGGAAGATGATGTTCACGGCGCCATCCGGCCCCATCACTGCAATCTCGGCAGTTGGGTAGGCAAGGTTCACGTCGCCACGGAGCACTTTGCTCGACATCACCACATAGGCGCCGCCGTACGCTTTGCGAGTAATGACGCAAACTTTAGGCACGGTCGCCTCGCAGTAGGCGAATAAGAGCTTCGCGCCATGTCTAATGATGCCGCCGTACTCTTGCGCCGTCCCCGGGAGGAATCCCGGCACATCGACGAACGTGATGATGGGGATATTGAAGCAGTCACAGAACCGGACGAAGCGTCCGCCCTTGATCGAGGCGTCAATGTCGAGAACGCCGGCTAAGAACGCAGGTTGGTTGGCGACAATACCAACGGAACGCCCGCCCAACCGGGCAAAGCCAACAACGATATTGCGGGCGAAATCCTGCTGGACTTCCAGGAAGTAATTTTCGTCTACGATGGCTTTAATCAACTCTTTGATGTCGTATGGCTTGTTGGGGTTATCGGGAATCAAACTGTTGAGTTGCTCATCGCGGCGGTTGGGATCATCGTCGTTTGGTCGTAACGGCGGGTCTTCCATGTTATTACCGGGCAGAAAACTCAAGAGTTCACGAATAGTGTGGATACACTCACGCTCGCTCGGCGAGGCGAAATGGGCGACGCCGCTACGGCTATTACAACTTCCCGCGCCACCGAGTTCTTCCATACTCACTTCTTCATGGGTGACCGTGCGAATGACGTCCGGACCGGTAATGAACATATAGCTCGTATTCTCAACCATGAAGATGAAGTCGGTCATTGCTGGAGAGTAGCAAGCGCCGCCGGCACACGGTCCCATGATCGCCGAAATCTGCGGAATCACTCCAGAGGCGAGCACGTTGCGCAGGAAGATGTCTCCATAGCCGGCGAGACTCACTACCCCTTCCTGAATACGCGCGCCGCCTCCATCGTTCACGCCAACGATCGGACAGCCCGTCTTCATGGCTAAGTCCATAACTTTACAAATTTTTTCTGCATAAGCGCCCGACAGACTGCCACCGAAGACCGTAAAATCTTGCGCGAACACAAAGATCTGACGCCCATCGACAGTTCCATAGCCGGTGACGACCCCATCGCCTGGTATCTTCCGCTTGTCCATATCAAAGTCGGTGCAGCGGTGGGTTTTGAGTCGATCCATTTCAACAAAGCTGCCGGGGTCTAACAGCAGCTCGATCCGTTCGCGCGCCGTCAATTTTCCCGCCTCATGTTGGCGCTTGATACGGTCTAGACCGCCCCCTTGTAGTGCTTCGTCATTACGCTGTTTCAGTTCTTCCAGGTTTTCCTTTAAGCCCATAT
>DATLYA010000123.1:0-43150 GCA_035575235.1 Candidatus Methylomirabilota bacterium | reverse complement strand
GAGGCAACTGTCGCTTATTTTTCCGCTGAGTTTGGCATTCATAGCTCGTTGCCAATCTACGGCGGAGGATTAGGAATTCTGGCTGGAGATCATTGTAAAGAAGCCAGTGATCTAGGGCTGCCCCTGGTCGGTATCGGCTTTATGTATCCACAAGGATATTTTCATCAGCGCCTGTCAGTCGATGGGCGACAAGAGGCGGTGTATGAGTATCTCGACCGCGCCAAAGCGCCGCTGATGCCTGCTCTGCTGCCCAACGGTCAACGGTGTTTGGTGACGGTTCCACTTGACGATCGCAAAGTTCACGTACAGGTGTGGCATGTGCGGGTTGGCCGGTCTTCGCTGTATTTGATGGATACGGACGTGGAAGAGAACGCGCCGTGGGACCGGGAACTCTCGGCGCGGCTGTATGGCGGCGACCTGGAGATGCGCATCCTGCAGGAGATTATTCTGGGCATTGGCGGGGTGCGCGTGCTGCGCGCGCTGGGCATCAAACCAACTCTCTGGCACCTCAACGAAGGGCACGCGGCGTTTGTGACCATTGAGCGCATGCGAGAGCTCATCACGATGGGGATTCCCTTTGAGGAAGCAATGGCTGAGGTACAGCGCACGACTATCTTTACGACGCATACGCCTGTGCCTGCCGGGCATGATGCCTTTTCTTTTCTCCTGATCGACCGCTATCTGCATAAGTATTGGGCAGAATTAGGTATTGATCGTGATCGTTTTTTAGCCCTTGGCGCTTATCGCGAGCCCTGGGGTGAGGTGTTTCATATGACTGTCCTGGCTCTACATATGGCGGGGTGGCGCAATGGCGTGAGTCAGGTGCATGGCGAGGTGTCGCGCCGCATGTGGCAAGTCCTGTGGCCCAATACACCGGTTGAGGACGTGCCCATCTCTCATGTGACCAATGGCGTCCACACGCCGACTTGGGTGGCCCCGGAGCTTTCTTCGCTCTACGGCAAATACCTGGGTCCCGATTGGGTAAAGCATCACGATGACCCAGCCTTATGGCAGCGAGTCTATGATATCCCTGACGAGGAGCTGTGGCGCGTGCATGTGTTCCTGAAAAATAAACTCATGAGCTTCATTCGCGAGCGGGCGCGCGATTTATGGCGTAAAGAGCATCGTGACCCCGTGCAAGTCTTGGCCTCAGGCGCGTTGCTAGACCCGGAAGCCTTGACTCTCGGATTCGCTCGCCGGTTTGCGACCTACAAGCGCGCCACTCTGTTGTTACAAGACCTGGCGCATCTCCAACACATCTTACAAGATCGCTGGAAACCGGTGCAGATTATTTTCGCCGGCAAGGCGCATCCCGCGGATGAACCTGGAAAACACTTGATCCACCAAGTCTACAATCTGGCGAAAGAGTATAACTTGGGCGGGCAGATCGCCTTCATTGAAGACTATGATATGCACGTAGCGAAATTCTTGGTGCAAGGCGTTGATGTCTGGGTCAATAACCCCGTGCCTCCGCTGGAGGCGAGCGGGACAAGCGGTCAAAAAGCGTCGCTCAATGGCGTGCCGAATCTAAGCGTGGCCGATGGCTGGTGGTGTGAGGGGTATAATGGAGGAAACGGCTGGACGATTGCGCCCCCTGAGCCCACCCTTGACGCAAACGAGCGAGACGCCCGCGATGCGCGCACGCTGTACGAAATTCTCGAACATGAGGTCGTGCCCTTATACTATCAACGGGACGCGGATGGCGTCCCGCGGGGATGGATGCGCGTGGTGAAAGAGGCGATCTGCTCGATTGCGCCGATCTTTTCAGCCCGGCGCATGGTGAAAGAATACATCGAACGGTTCTACGCGCCCGCATTGCAGGTCGAACGCGCCAGACGGTGATGGTTAGGCGATCAAGCGGAAGCCAACTTTGAGTTTCACCTGGAACTGATTGATCTTGCCGTCCTGAATGAGCCCGCGCGTTTCCGTGATCTCGAACCAATCAAGGTTTTTAAGCGTTTGATTGGCGCGAGCGATGGCGTTCTGGACGGCCTCTTCAATAGAGTTGGAAGAAACGCCGACGAGTTCAATGAGTTTATATGTTTTTTCCTGCATGATGATTCCCCTCTTGCACGAGTGAGTGAAGCTGCGTGTCGCTCTTACCCCCGGACCCACGCGCGCATTTCGTCGTCAGTTAAATAGCGGAACCCGACGTCTAAGGTGACTTGATACTGGCCAACTTTGCCATCGACTATTGTGCCGCGCACTTCCTTGACTTCAAACCAATCTAAGGCTTTCAGCGTCTGGTTGGCGCGGGCAATCGCATTGGCCACCGCTTGTGAGATCGAGCTGTCGGAGACGCCGACAATCTCGGTAATCACGTAGGTTTTGTCCTGCATAGCAATTCCTCCTCTCCGATGAGTAAATAGAGTCGCCGCTGTTCGCCTGTCCTCCTTCCTCCAGGGGCGTTCCGTAGGACGGAGGCATTCTCCTCCCTTCAGCCCTGCACTGTCAAGGACTTCACAAAAAGTTTTATTTCTTTTTGAACAGCGCTTCCAGTTTCGCGCGGACGTCGCTCGCGGCGGAGGCGTGTCGCGATTGCCGGTTTTCGGCGAAGGCAAAATACTCACAGAAGTTTCCGGCTTCTTTGTTGAGCACATTGTCCGCGTTGGGCTCACGGCAGGCGTTGGCGTAGTGGGGATCGTAAAACAAGCAATTCAAGCAACAGTGCAGATCAGCGCCGCAGTCTGGACAGGTATCGCGTCGACCAACGCGGTCGAGGAAGTGGAGTGCTCGTTGGCAACGATGGCAGGTGTTCATAGTGCTCCCTTATTGATTACACCTCTGCCTCGTTGCTGTCCACTTCAACCACTTTCTTCGTCGGAACCATATTGGTATGATGATTTTCCTTGATTTGATTGAAGGATGAATACGACTGATCTGCATTCGTTGGTCAACCGCTACAGTATCTTTCTGCGCGTTGAGAAAAATGTTTCCGAGCACACTCTGCGAAACTATCTGAGCGATCTCTGGCAATTTTTTGCCTTTCTGGAAAAGCCGCCCAGCCAGAGTGAGCCGCAAGCGGTAGCGGTGGAGGCGATCGACCCTCATCGGATTCATGCCTTCCTGTCCTTCCTGCACCGTGAACATAAGAAAAGCTCCATTGGGCGGAAACTCTCCGCTCTCAAGAGCTTTTTCCGTTTTTTATTACGCGAGAACGTGGTGCAGCGAGATCCCACCTTACACATCGGCTCGCCCAAGCAAGAACAATCGTTGCCTACACATTTAACGGTTGATGACATGTTCCGTCTCCTTGAGGCTCCGCCTGCTGATACGCCAACGGGGCTGCGTGATCGAGCAATTCTGGAGGTGTTATACTCATGCGGCTTACGCGTCAGCGAGCTGGTGGCGTTGAACTGGAACGATATCGATCCTACGCTCGAAGTCGTGCGAGTACGCGGCAAGGGAAACAAAGAACGGATTGTCCCGGTCGGCCGGAAGGCGCTTGAGGCCCTGGAGCGATATCGACAGCAGATCCCTTTACTCGTAGCGCCGAAAAATCACAGCGCGCCTCTGACTGCCCCCGCGGCTGGCGATGCCGTGCTGCTGAACCGCCGGGGCGGACGGCTGACGACCCGCAGTGTGTGTCGGCTCGTGAGCGGTTATGCGCGAACGTGTGGTATCGCCCTTTCAACGAGTCCACATGCCCTGCGGCACTCTTTTGCCACGCATCTGCTGGATGCAGGAGCGGATCTCCGGGCGATTCAAGAATTGCTGGGACACGCCAGTCTCTCGACGACCCAGAAATATACCCATGTGAATCTCGACCGGCTCATGCAAGCCTATGACAAGGCGCACCCACGTGCATAAAACAGTACTGAGTAACGAGTACTGAGGGCTGAGAAAAGCGGAGAGGAGAAAGAGGATTTGTATGGTCCCCTATTGGCTACCGACTGCTAATTTCTGGCTACTGAAGGTGCTGTTCAGTATTCCACGCTCCGCATTCCGCATTCAGGAGGGGGAAAGATGAGTGGGGAAATGCACGGCACTACTATTCTGTGTGTGCGCCATAAGGGCGTGGTGGTGATGGCGGGCGACGGACAGGTGAGTTTGGGGAACGCTGTGGTGAAACACACCGCGCGCAAGATTCGCCGTCTGGCGCAGGGCCGAGTGCTGGCGGGATTTGCCGGCGGCACGGCGGACGCCCTGACGCTGTGTGAGAAGTTTGAGAAAAAGCTAGATGAGTATAATGGCAATGTCCGGCGCGCCGCCGTGGAGCTGGCGCGAGACTGGCGGGCGGATCGAGTGCTGCGGCGGTTGGAGGCGCTGCTGGCCATAGCCGATCGTGAGTCGTCTTTGCTCATTTCCGGTAGTGGGGATGTTTTGGAGCCGGACGACGGCATCGTGGCTATTGGTTCGGGCGGAAACTACGCGCTAGCGGCTGCCCGCGTACTCATCAAGCATACCGAGCTGGACGCTCGCACCATCACCCTGGAAGCGATGCGGGCGGCTGCGGCTATTTGTGTCTATACAAACGACCAAATCGTGATAGAGGAATTGTAACGTGAAAAAAGCCGCCGACCATTCTGTGACGTTGACCGACGAAGCGCGTAAGCATGTCATGACTCCGCGTGAAATCGTGTCAGAACTGGACCGCTACATCATTGGCCAGCGGAAAGCTAAACGTGCGGTCGCGATCGCTTTACGTAACCGCTGGCGTCGTCAGCAGGCGCCTGAGGAGCTGCGTGACGAGATTGCTCCCAAAAATATTCTTATGATTGGTCCCACCGGCGTCGGTAAGACCGAGATCGCTCGTCGGTTGGCGAAGCTGGCGCAGGCGCCCTTTATCAAGGTTGAGGCGTCGAAGTTTACCGAAGTCGGATATGTCGGCCGCGATGTCGAGTCCATGGTGCGAGATTTGGTTGAACTTTCAGTAAATATGGTCAAGCAGGAAGCGAAGGAGCGCATCCGCGTCAAGGCGCGGGAACAGGCGGAGGAGCGCGTGCTCGATTTGTTGTTGCCGCCGACGCCGGCGCGGTCTGGTTTCGGCGCAGACGGAGAGACCGCGGCAGCGGCGAGTCAAAGCACGCGGGAAAAAATGCGCCGCATGCTCCGCGAAGGCAAACTTGATGACCGTGAGGTCGAAATCGAGATCACAAAATCGGCGATACCATTCATCGAAGTGATGGCCCCGCAAGGCATGGAGGAAATGGAGAACCAACTCAAGGAGATGTTCTCTAATATCATGCCGAAGAAAACCAAAAAACGCCGCCTCAAAGTCGCTGAAGCCCTGAATCTTCTTGAGCAAGAAGAGGCCGATAAATTGGTGGACATGGAGACGGTGGTGCGTGAAGCGGTGCAGCGTGCGGAGCAGAGCGGCATCATTTTTGTTGACGAGATTGACAAAATCGCCTCTCGCGACAGCATCCATGGCCCAGATGTGTCCCGTCAAGGCGTACAGCGCGACTTATTGCCATTAGTAGAAGGCTGCACGGTCAACACCAAATATGGCATCGTGCGCACCGATCATATTTTGTTCATCGCCTCAGGCGCGTTTCACATAGCGAAACCGTCCGACTTGATTCCTGAGTTCCAGGGGCGGTTTCCTATTCGCGTCGAACTCGACCCCCTGACCCAGGAAGATTTTGTTCGCATTCTCACCGAGCCGCGCAACGCATTGTTGAGGCAATACGTGGCGTTGCTGGAGACAGAGAAGGTGAAACTTACCTTCCAGCCAGACGCCGCCGCGGAATTAGCTCGTATCGCCGCCGTCGTCAATGAGCGGACGGAAAACATTGGCGCCCGCCGCCTGCACACCGTCGTCGAACGGCTGCTGGAAGATTTATCGTTTGACGGCCCTGAACTCAGCGGCAAAGAAGTGGTGATCGACGCCCAATATGTCAAGGACAAACTGGACGCCATCGTGAAGGACGAGGATTTGTCGCGGTATATTTTGTAGGAAGGAGTTATCAGTCTTTAGTTTTTAGTTCCCAGCCATAGAGAACCTACTGTATCCTAATAACTAATAACTGTTAACTAGTAACTGTTTTCAAAAGCTCCAATCGTGCAAAATCCGCTCCCGTAAGCGTTCGATTTCGCTCTTTTTCTGACCATTGCCGTTAGTTTTTATCTGTACCTGTAGAAATTGATCATTCATGCGCAGGAGACGGCTAGCCAGCAGGCGGAGCAACGCCGTGCTAAGTTTGAATGCGCCTGGAGAGCGCTCCTGTAACTGCTTGTTCAGCGCGTCGCCGCTGAGCCGTACGGTGACCGTGTTCTGAACGGCCTTGAGGTTCGCTGTACAGGGCGTGCCCATGATCCATGACAGCTCTCCCAGCAACGTGCCGCCGCTCAGGTTCGCAAGCGTATGCTTATGGCCGTCGGCGTCCGTTTTTGACACCTCCACTTCACCGCTGATCAGAAAATAGAGGTGTCCGTCGCGCTCGCCTTCCTTGCAGAGGAACGAGCCTGGGGGGAACGTTTGTTCCGCCGCGTTGGCGAAGAGATCGACTAGTTCACTATCAGTGAAATCATTTAATAGGGGAAAAGTCCGCAAGACGCTCACATCCATTTTTGCTTTCCTCATCGCTCGGAAACCCGCACCGTTTTTGCCATTCCTACCAATCTTGGCCTCTCGTTGCTCTTAAATGCCTCTCATGACCGTCGCTTTCGCCACGCGTCCCAGCGCCAGGACGAAGGCTGCTGTCCGCAGCGATATCTGACGGCTGTGGGCGAGTTGTCTGACATCGCGATAGGCCTTTGCCATGGTGGATTTGAGTTCTTGATTGACGCGCTCCCCATCCCAACGAAATTGCTGGATGTTTTGCGCCCACTCGAAGTAGGACACCGTGACGCCGCCGGCGTTCGCAAGAATATCAGGGACCACAGGAAGACCGCGCTGCTGAAGAATCGCATCGCCTTCGGGCGTAGTCGGCGCATTGGCGGCTTCGATGACGACTTTGGCCGGCAGCGCTTTGGCCCGCTCCGCGTCTAAGACGCCGCCTAAAGCGGCAGGAATAAACACATCACAGGGAACGGCAAAGATATCGTCGCCCGCCATTGCTTGCGCTTCAGAAAAACCCACAATCGTTCGCTGCGTGCGCGCATAATCGAAGAGGTCGAGAACGGGCAGACCATCCGCGCGATACAGCCCGCCGTATGCATCACTAACGGCAATCACCTTCGCGCCCATCTGATGCAGAAATAAAGCCGCAAAGGACCCCACATTGCCGAATCCCTGAATACTGACGGTTGTGCCTTGCAATGGTGTGCCCAGATCAGCCAATAAGTCGGCGGTGATATACGCCACACCGCGCCCGGTTGCTTCTTCCCGCCCAAGTGAGCCGTGAAGATCAATGGGCTTTCCCGTAACGACGGCGGGTGAAAAGCCATAGAAGCGCGAGTATTCATCCATGACCCACGCCATGACCTGGGCGTTCGTGTTGACGTCGGGGGCGGGGATGTCAACGTTGGGGCCAATAATTTCTTTGATATTGCTCACGAATTTTCGCGTCAGGCGTTCGAGTTCGCGTGAGCTGAGGGTGGCGGGGTCGCAATTAATGCCGCCTTTTGCGCCGCCAAAGGGAATGTTCACGACCGCGGTTTTCCACGTCATGAGTGAGGAGAGCGCCGTAACTTCCTCAGCGTCCACCGTAGGATGATACCGCAAGCCGCCCTTCATAGGCCCTCGTGCATCGTTATGCTGGATGCGGTAACCGGTGTACGTAGCGACTTCGCCACTGTCGAGTTCCACAGCTACTTCGACCTTGACTTCGCGGTTCGGCGTAAGAAGGAGTTTTTCCACACGCGCACCCAAATCCAAAATGGCCGCGGCGCGGCGGATATTGTCATTGACCATTGCCAACTGACTCATAGGCCGACCCCCTTCCGGGTACTCACTCTAAGTATCGGTTTGTGCCGAGTCAAGTTAACAGGAAGTGGTGGATGTGTGACAGAATCCATGATTCCCCTGACGTACTGGTAGGCGGACTCGCCGCGCTTCTTCCAGCCTGTTTTCTGGAAAAGCCCCACGGCAAGATGTTAAAATATTAATACATGCAGCCAAGGACAGTCGGCCTTCGTGGCGGCTCGAGAAGGAGATATGAAACCAAAGGATGCGAGTGAGCAATTAGATGAGGTGACTGTCCTTGACGAGCTTCCTCTGAGAGGGACTAATGAGCGGCGGCGTGAACTTCGTTGCCTAACCGACTTGCCGTTACGACTGACAAGCGGCTTTGGGGAAACTATCCCCGCCGTGCTGCGCAATCTCAGCGCGCGAGGCTTGCTAGCTACGGCGGACGAGCGTTTTTCCTTATTGCTCCCGCCTCCGAACGGGGCGCGGTTTGAGGGGGAATTCTTTCTTGATGATGTGGAAGTGCGGCGCCTGTTGCTTGAAGTCGTGCGCGTGGAGAAACAGAATGTTCACATCATCAATCTTGGCTGCCAGTTCGTTGATCCTCCGCCGTTCCTCACCGCGGCTCTTCGTGCCAGAATAATGGCTCGCGCCGCTGCAGAACGGAGGCCGGGCGTCTGAGCGCTTGCTGATGAAGGCCAGAAGGGAACGCAGCACGCCTCTAGGTGCGATAAATCCTGCAACACTACTCCTGCGCCGTTTTTGTCTGCGTCAGACTTCGCACCCCGTACGTCTCGAGCAGTCTGTTGATATCCGTCGTTTTAATATCCATTCCACCGCCGGAGAGGGGAAGCAAGAGAATTTTTTTGCCTTCAAGCGCCTCAGCGAGTTTCAGCTTCACCATGACTTCTCCACCGCTTCCCGTGAGCGCCCGATTCATTTCCGTGATGCTTTTTGCCTCGGCCACGCCTTCTGCTTCGATAGCCGCGGCGATCCGCTGTTGTTTCTCATAGTAAGCGTCGGCTTCAATCTGCGCCTGGCGGAAACGACCGTCTGCCTCGGCGACCATTTTGTTGACTTCGCCTTTCGCATCCTCCAGTTTCTTCAAGTACTCCTCTTCCGCTGCTTTCGTGGCCGCTTTGTTTTGTTCCGCTACTTGTTCGGCCACTTTTTTGTCCTCGATCGCCTTCTGATAGGCGGGATTGAAACGATAATCCTTCGTCGAGACCCGCTCCACGATGACCCCATAAGGCTGCAAGACTTCGTTGAGCGTCGCCTTGACGCGCTCGGCCTTTTCGTCGCGTTTATCGGCAATATAAAACTCTTCGGTCTTTAACTCGCCGAAAATATCGCGGGAGCGGCTACGCGCAATCGTGCGTACGACGTTGTCTTTCAGCTCGAAATCACTGCTTGCGACGGATTGCACAATCTGCGGCGCTTTTTGTGGATCGATACGGTACGAGATAATGACATCAAGGCTGATGTCGTTGCCGTCGATGGTTTTGAAGATGAGATCGTCGCGCGTCGAACGGTCGCCGCGTTTGGGGTCAAAGGTCATCTCTACATTCTGTAGCCGCGTTTCGAAAACGTGCCAGTCGTTGATGACCGCTGGAAAGAAATACACGCCGCCGGGTTGATAGACATGGTCCTCTACCCCTTTTTTACCAAACAGCGACCACTTGATCGTCCGTACGCCGACCTCGGTAGGTCCGGTGGTGTGCGGGTAAAACAATAGAGGGCCCAGCACGAGCGCCAACACAAGAAAAGAGAGTGTTTTCATCCGCCGCCTCTACTTCTTTACTTCGAAAAGTTTGAGCGTTTGGTCGAGATTCAGGGGATTGACGCCGTTTCCGCCATCACTCGGCAGCACAAGGATTTCCAATCCCTTATACACTTCGGCCATTTTGAGCCCCACCATGCGATCGGAACCGGAGCCTTGCAAGGCCTCATTGCGCAGCTGGGTCTTTTTTGCTTCGGCAAGTTTCACTAATAAATCAGCTTCCGCCTGTTTTTTGCGAACGTAGAGATCACGCTCGGCGTCCTTTGTCGTCACGTACGCCCGCCCCTCTTGGAGTTTAACGTTGACCGCGGCCTGGCCCTCTTGGATAACTTTTTTCAGCGTGGCGCCTTCAGCCGCTGCGCGAGCCTCTGCCTGGTTCTTGAAGACCAATTGATCTTTAAGCTTCTTTTCTTCGATGTTTTTCTGAATTTCCTCGGTATAGCGAAAATACCGCACGAGCACGTGATCGACCTGGATACCGTAATCCGCCAGCTCACGATTGAGCAACTCCTTGGCCGCCGCGGCTTTGGCCGCGCGCAGCGGGCTATTGTAAAATTCTTCCGTTGTGAGTTCGCCCAGCGTTTGTTTCAGGACTGGTT
Source organism: Candidatus Methylomirabilota bacterium (assembly GCA_035575235.1). Classification (GTDB taxonomy): domain Bacteria; phylum Desulfobacterota; class Binatia; order Bin18; family Bin18; genus SYOC01. Next base: position 32,979 of record DATLYA010000123.1, on the reverse strand, counting down.
CGGCTTTCGGAACGACGCCGTTGGTTTCAAACAAACGGCCGGCGCCCAAATGGGTAAACACCTGATAGGGATCGATAATTCTGTAGAGAATGCTTGCGTCTACATCAACAAAAAATCCATCCGAGGTCTGGATATGCGCGGGCTTGCTCACCGTCGCCTCCCGGGCCGCTTCCTCCCGCGTCCCGGTCAGATCAAGCACTTGCAGGTCTTTGGGAAAGAGATACATCTCTTCGCAATCAAACGGTTTGAGCACGAAGTGAAACCCAGCGTGATACACTTCCTTATGGACGCCGCGTGAGCCGAACACGGGAACGCGTACGACCTTGATGCCGTATTCATTAGGACGCACGTACACGAAGCAGAGGAAGATAAAGAGTTTCAGACCAACGAAGAAAAGGAGAAGCGGCAGCAGAATTCTGCGAAAGGTTGTGCTCTGAACGAACCCGCCCAGCGTTGACTCCTGCTTCCAGCGCGAGCGAAATCTCTTCAGATCAATGACATTATTGAAATCAAATGGATCGTTATTGTTGGCCACAGCCCACCCCCTGTGATGCCGTGGCCTTATCTTAGCTGAGGAAGGGGGCAAAGGAAAATGGAATTTTAAGGCTCGGGGCTTGAGACTTGAGGTTGGTGACGGATGGAACCAATCTCAAACCTCTACGCGCTACTGGCGGAACGGCCCGTCTCGCAGCTCCAGGAACGCGCGCAACCCATTCTCCATGAGCACCCGCATGAGCTTGCGCTTCTCCTCGATCTGCGAGGCGTCGATGACAAGGGCGTCATTGGCGCGATGGAGTTCCATCGCGTTTTTGAAACCCATCATCTCATAGGCCGCTTTAATGCTTCGTTTGGTAATTTGGACGGGATAGGCGGGCACTTTCGCGATCCGTTGCGCGATCCGTTGCGCTTCGGACATGAGTTGCTCGAGAGGCACAACTTTGCTGACGAGGCCAAGCTTGAGCGCTTCGTCGGCGTTGATGGTGTCGCCGCTGTAGTACAGGTAATGCATCGCTTTGCTGTTGTTCGCAAAATAAGGCAAGAGCAAAAGCGGGGATAAGGCAAAATGGCGGATTTCGGGTTCACCAAAGGTAGCGGTGTTCGCAGCGATTGTAATATCGCAAATCAACGCCAGGTTAGAGCCGGCAGCGATAGCGGGGCCATTGACTGCCGCAACGACCGGTTGACGGAGATGCCAAATCCGCATCAGTGTATCAAAATTGAGCTTAATCAGCCGGTTCCAGTCCGCTTCATCTTGCGGGGTGTCTGCCGCCAATTCTTTCGGACTGAGATCAAATCCGCTGGAAAACGCGCGGCCAGCGCCAGTCAATAACACAACCCGCACTGCAGAATCGCAATCGATGGCGTCAAGAACATCCCGCAATTCCGCCATTAAGCCTTGTGATAGTGCGTTCTGCTTTTCTGGCCGGTTCAAGGTTAGGATGGCGACTCCTTCGCTCTGTTGCCGCAAGAGGTACTCGTAGGCCATGGCTTCCTCCTTCTTGAGCTATGACGAAATTTGTCATGTGCTGTCAGTTGTGGCAAATTTGCGCGCCCCATGCAAAGTGGGGCATTATGAGTGTAAGGAGGGTGCGAAGGGGCTCTCTAGAGGAAGAAGCGGTCAAGGATGAGGAAATTGACGCTTTGCAGGTGTGTGACATCACATCAGCACGGACAAGCCCAGGGGGATGCGGCGAAAAGCAATCCGGCATGGAGATTGCTCCGTATCTAAAAAGTATGGAGACTCTGCTTATGCCTACAGTACAAGAAAGCACGTTGCTCGAATTGGTGCAGAGCGTGATGAGTGAGGCGCAGAGTGACGAGGAAGTCATCGCCACCGTCGTATACCTGGTGAATAGCGGTCGGGTACGGCTGCGCGGCATCTTTGCTGGCGCCAAGATCGTGTTTCCACGGGAAAACGCCTCCGTGGAAAATATTATGTAATTCAATTCTGAACGCTATTGACTCTAAACGCTATTGACCAGTGAGTGTAATACACACACATTCGGGCCGCGCCGCCAGCCTGGCGCGCCACGTGTACCCAATCCCAGTCGTGACATACGCCTGTCCCCGACCGAGCGAAAATAATCCCCCCCAATAGCAGCGGTGCCTGGTGGCCGTTACCGGAGGCGGGAATGGAGGAATACGGATTTGTCCGCCGTGCGTGTGGCCGCACAGCAGCAAGTCAAAACTGTTTTCTGGTAGAAACGGAATAATATCTGGATTATGCGAAAGCACGAGACGAGGCCATGGGGTTGGGACCTCGTGCAACGGCGTGAGGCGCGCGTGTCCACTCAACAGTTCATCAATCCCCACAAGCGCCAAAGGGCGTGAGCCTCCGCCAAGGGGCAGCCATTCATTGCGCAGCACGCGAATACCGGCTCGCTCGAGCGCCGTGATCATCACTTTTTCCACTCCGGGGATGCCGGTATCTCCCGCATAGTTCACTGCATAATCATGATTCCCTAAAACAGCAAAAATTCCTGTCGAGGCGTGGAGGGGTCGTAAGAGGGTTGTGATATCCGCCACGTCATCTGGCCGAGTATGGACATAGTCTCCTGTCAATACGATCAGATCAGGTTCCAAGGCCCGGGCTGTGTCGACGACGTGGTGGAGAAACCAGTGTGGGACTACTGAGCCAACGTGGAGATCGCTCAGCTGCACGATACGGAAGCCGTCAAGAGATAGAGGTAAGTGTGGAACCTTTAATTTGAGACGGCGAATCTTCAGCCAGGTTGGCTCTATAAAGTATGCATACGCCCCCAGAGCTGGCGCCCCACAGAGTAACAGAGCGGAAAACACACGATGGGCGAGAGGCGAGCGCGCCAGAGCGCTTGTGGCTTTGTGGACGCGAATCTTCCAGGGTGAGGGTGCAGCCAACGTGAGGGCATCCGCGTGAGGCGTGCTGTTCATCTTGGATAATGCGAGTGAAGTCATCGGAGTCGTCATGGAGGTTGTGTTTTTCCTCAGATATAGATCGGTAGAAATAAGAAATCCTGAGGGCGCGCGCAATCCGTGGAGGTTGGATTGGATGCACCTCTGGATAGGGCGGCTGAGACGCCATATAGTACCCAGTGTGAGGGTGGAAAGGTGCGAAGTCAAGTGTGAGCCCTCACGGCAGCCGTCGCATGGAAAAGAGGAATGCAGGAATGGATTTCAATGGACAAATCTACGCCGCCAGGCGCGAAGCGTTTGTGAAGCAAATGGGAGAAGGCGTCGCCATTTTTCCCGCCGCGCCTGAGTCGATTCGCTCGAACGATACCGGGTATCGCTATCGTCAGGATAGCGATTTTTACTATTTGACCGGTTTTCCTGAGCCGGAAGCGCTCTGCGTGCTGTCACCGCAGCATGAAAAGGAGCGCTTTATCCTCTTTGTCCGTCCACGTGATAAAGAGAAAGAAACCTGGACAGGGCGACGGTTCGGCGCTGAAGGGGCAAAAGACATTTTTGGCGCGGACGCCGCCTACACGATCGACAAGATTGATGAAGTGCTTTCTCAGCATTTAGCGCTGACGGAAAAAGTCTATTACGCCCTCGGGCGCGATGAACGCATGAACGCCAAGATTCTCGATCTGATGAATCGTGCGCGCTTGATGCGGCCACGCACGGGTAAAGGGCCAACCTCGATGATTGATCCAGGCGAAATTCTCCACGAAATGCGGCTCTTCAAGTCCGAAGGCGAGCTTGGCTTGATGCAGCGCGCCGTGACCGCTTCAACCGCTGCTCACCACGCCGCGCTGATGCAAGCACGCCCGGGCATGTACGAATACGAAATTGAGGCGCTGTTAGAGTTCCAATTCCGTCGTCATGGCGCCGCCGGCCCTGCGTACCCTTCCATCGTCGCCTCTGGCGCGAATGCCACGATTTTGCACTACATCGAGAATAATTGTCAGCTCCGGGATGGCGATTTGTTGTTGATCGACGCCGCTGCTGAATACGGTTGCTATTGTTCAGACGTCACGCGAACGTTTCCAGTGGGTGCGCGTTTCTCGCCTCTGCAGCGCGAGATCTACGCGCTTGTGCTGACTGCGCAGAAGGAAGCCATTGCTATGATTCGTCCTGGCGTCAAGTTTGACGAGGTGCATCTGCGGGCCACGGAGATTTTAGTGGACGGTTTAAAAGGCTTTGGGTTGCTCTCTGGGGAGACAAAAGAGATTATCGAAAAGGGCGAACAGAAAAAATTCTATATGCACCGCACCAGCCACTGGCTGGGTATGGACGTACATGATGTAGGGAAATACAAAATTGGCGATGAGTCTCGTGTCCTGGCGCCTGGCATGGTGTTGACGGTAGAGCCAGGCGTCTACATCGCCGAGGATGCCGAAGGCGTGGAGGAGCGGTTCCGTGGCATCGGCATCCGCATCGAAGACGATGTGTTAGTGACGGCTGACGGTCATGAAGTATTAACCAAGGCGATTCCCAAAGAGATTGACGAAATTGAGACAATACGGAAGGGGGCGTAATGAGAAAGGGATGGCGTTGGGGAGGGATTGTGAGAGTTAAGCCCAATGACAGGGCAAGAGAAGGAGGAAAGCAAAAGGTTTGGTGGATTGCTCGCGTCAGTTTCCTCCTGAGTGTTGCGGGCTGCACAGTACAGCAACAGCAACAAGTGTTAGGCACGATTGGCCAGATGATCCCTGGTAGTTCCAATTCGGTCTTTTCCTCGGGGTCGTCTTTCTCTTCAGCGGGAGCGCAGGCCGCGGCGGCCACGCCCGCGCCGCGTGTTGATCCTGAGCGAGTAGAGGCGCAATTGATTCTGCATACTATGCAGCGGGCCATGACGGACAATCCTGCGCCGTTTCAAGAGTGTCTTGACAACCCTCAATGCCGGTCGGCTTTCGCCGCCCACATCATTCGCCTGCAAAAGCAAGCGATGAGCACGATCGAACTGCCGCCGGTGTATGATCGTTATGATTTGAAGCGTGGGAGAGAATAAAGAATCGGAGAACCGGGGAGAGGGAGAAACGGAGAGATAGAAGAAAAATGATTTCTGCCTCCGACTCTCCGTTTCTTCAATTCTCCATTTTCGCGCTTCTCTTTCCTGACGCTCTGGTTCTCTGCCAACGGAAGCTGATTGTTATGAGGCAGTACTGGCGTGCTTCTGCAAATAGTCCAGAATCATCGCGCGCTCGTCTGGCGTGGGTAAGGGCACGCCGCGCCGCTGCATTTCAATTTCCATACGCCCAATCATGAACCGCCACATCTCCGCGGTGAGCAGGCTCGGCGCATACACCCGGTGACAGATCGAGCAGCGTTTTTGGTACAGCTGTGCGGCGGGCGATTCGGGTTCAGGCAATGCAGCATTACAGCCGCTGACGCCAGTCAACGCAAGAAACAGAAAGAGGAGGAACTGACCATTTCCCCCTTGCTCCGTTGCTCCGTTGCTCCGTTTCATGCTCTCTTTTTCACCTATCTTTTCTCGTCCTACACTTCACGTCTTATGCAAAATCCTCCCGGCATACCGCCGTCTGTCCCGGAATGTCTTCAATCAAGACCTCAATTGTTTGGATGCTGTTTCCCCGCGCTTCGCGCAACCGCTCGCGCAGACGAGCGACGAAGTAGTGCGCAATCTCCTCAGAGGACGTGTGTACAATCGGCAGCAGACAGACATCCTGCCGCGGGAAGAGGAACTGCGAGCCGTCCTCGCAGCGGACAGTCACGGCTCCGTCATGTTCTTCAATCGCCAAGCAATCGCTCTGGCGGGGCAGCAGCGTGCGGAAATGTAACTGGGCGCACTCTTCTTCCGCAATCTTTTGCAATACGAGAAAATCGACCACATAACCGTCGGGAGCGACCGGACCACTGACCGTCACCTGTACTTGATAGGTGTGGCCATGCAACGGCTCGCGAAACCCGCGAAAAGCGATAAAGTGTGCAGCGGTGAACCGCAGCAGCTCTTTTCCGACCGACACAGAGAAGAAACTCATTCGTAGACTCCAGTCCTGCGTATGCTGTAAGGACGACGCAGGCATCGCTCCTACGTCTTTGCTTCTTGCAAAAAACGTCTCAAGCCGCTGCGCTCCATTGCTGTAGTCGGTTCGCCAAAGGCGTGCTGGTATTGCTCCGTAGTGAGGCCAGTGGCGGAAAGAAATTGCTCTCTCTCCTGTCGTAGCAGCGAGCTAAGCTGATCGACCAACCTTTCCCGCAACATCGGCTCTTCACTCACTGTGTGTAATAGATCTCGAACGCTCACGCCGTGCACGCCTCCAAGCAGACACGACAGAAAGTAGGAGAGTTGATCAGGATTCGGTTTCCGCCTCCAGGTCTCCACAGTGTTCATGAGCGCCGCCACGCCAGTTTGTTGACGAATGGAAATCACCTCGTCTGCACCCGTGCCTTCAAAACCGGGGGCAAGAAAGATCAGCGCATAATGAGCGGCGTCAAGATGTACAGGATGAGGAATGTAATGCGGCGACGTGTACCCGATCAACGCAAAAAGCTGGCGGCGATAGGCGACGACATTGGCTCCAGCCTCAACCTGCAAACGCCACAGGAACTCCGCTACGCCGAGCCCGCGCGTCCTCGCGATGTCAGCCAGCTGTTGCAATCTTGTCGGATCATACCCTTCGCGCGTCGACAGCCGCGCCGCATCCTCAAGCGGAACGGTGAGCGCCAACCCTTCGATGTCCAGCGTAGGTGAAGAGCCGGGAGCAATTCTGCGCCCTTCTAGAGGCGCCCGCGTGATCATCAGATCTGTCGCGAAGCGATCGCCATAACGGGACAGCTTCGCAAAGCCGCGCTGACACGCTGCCAACGCAACGATGTACGCGTCCTTCACGTGCAACGCGCCTGAAAACGCTAATCCCCGACCGCTCATTAATGAACCATGGCCAATGATCGTAACCTCCATAACAGTTTGTACTTTACAGAGGAGCAGAAGCATGGAAAAGACCGTCGTGTTGGAAACCTTCTCGCAGGGCTTTAGGCTGTTTACACGATGAAGGAGTGCATATGTCTCACACAGTCCAGGGGGTAGAACCAGAGAGGCCATTCCAATGGGCTCTCAAAGCGTCATGGCTCACTGAAGAGCAGTTCGTCTGTGGAGAAACGGGTGCATATCTACCGTCCTGGCCAGCCAACCGAAGTGCTTGATGACCCTGAAGTGGTGCGTGGCGACCCGCTGCTTCCTGGGTTTGTGCTGCCTGTACGAGAGGTGTAGGAATAATATGGTGCGCGAGGGTTCTCCTGCTAGTGTTGGCGCCGCTTCCCTGCCGCCTTATGTCTCTGTTTCGGTTTGATATTGCGCTTCTCTGGCGCGTCGTTGCTCCGATTCGCCGCTTCCGCTACGGTTTTTTGCGGCGGCGGGAAAGGGTGCAGGACGACATCCTTCGCCTTACTTGCTGTCACGGTGGTCCATTCATGGTCGGGAAGCACCACGAGTTCTGGCGCGAGCTCAGCAAATTTTTTGAGCCTCCAGGCATGTTCCCACCAGGCCTCGCGCTTGAACACCACCCCAGGCTCTCGCACGTATTGTGCTTGCTCCGCCGTCCAGGCAAGGTTTCCGCAGAGCAGCACTGGAGCATGAGGCAAGCGCACGAGCACGGCCATCCCTCCAGCCGTTGCGCCTGTGACATCGATTACTAGTATGCTGCCATCGCCAAAAAGATCGCGATGGGCTTGAAACGTCCCCAGCGGTTCAGCGCCGATGAAATCAATGAACCGCCAGTGCCTCACGCCATCATATTCATCACTGAGTGACAACGCGGTCTCCTCCTCCTCTGTGGCGGCCGTATATTCTTCCGCGGAAACCACGACTTGCGCAGCGGGAAAATTTTCTACTTCGCCGGTGTGGCTGAAACGCAGATCCGGCAGAATAATGGTCTTTACTTTTGCTGCTGCAAACCCGGCGTTTTCCAGTTGCGAAAGAATATCCTGTTCCTCCGCCATCGTGGGGGAGCCAATGGCTGTGCGGAACACGCCGAGATAGTTCTTAGCTCCTTGAGCAACCCCTCTACTGAGCCCCGTGCCGACGAGAATGAGTCCCTGGCGTGGATGTTCGATTGCAAACACCAACACATCAAGCGTGAGCGTATCCAAGAAACTGCCGCTGTGGTACACCAGCTTCTTCGGTACACGTACTTCCCCTGTTTTGAATACGTGGAGTTTTAAGCCAGTGACGCCCTTATAGGGTTTCGGCCAATGATGGAGTTCTGGGGCGACATAAGGAAGCCGAAGCGGTTCTTTACACGCAAAGGTCAAGAGTATGATGAAAAAAAGAAACCTGAGCGCCGTATGCATGGATTTTTCGCTTTTACCTCCCTTGCGAGCTCGTCGCCAGAGCGTCAAGCTATAGGAAACTGTCTAAGAATGAGGAAGAGTAACGCTTCGGACATTTTCCGAGTTGACCGCACGAGGACTCTCAACTATGTTGTGGGCGCTCGTCGGTGCGGAAAAGCCGAGAAAGCAGGACACCCATGGTCGGGATACCAGGCACAGAGGAACGGCTGGCCCTGGCGGAGGTAGAAGATCGGCTGCGGAGAATTCGGGCGCGGTTTAACCTCTACACCTTTCAACATCATTTCTATCGACTCGGCGCGGCGTTGTCGCTCGGCGCTGCTTTGCTCATTCTTGGCGCGTTTCTTTTACCTGCATGGGTGTTCACGTTAGCTGCCTGGCCGCTGCTTGTTCTGCTTGCTTTTCTGTTTTTGTTTTTTATCCGCCGAGGCGTAGTAGACTGGTTAGACTTAAATGCGGCTGCGCGCCAGATTGATGCACGCGCCAATCTCAAAGAGCGGCTGTCCACCTTGGTCGCTCAACTCACAGCGGGCGTGATCGGCAAAGAACCCCCGTCGATACTGTGGTCGTATTTGCTGATGGACAACGTGAACCGTTTGAACGAGTGGGAGATCAAAAAAGTCGCCCCCAGCCGCATTCCCTGGAGCCTGCTGCCGTTTCTTGCCGCGCTGATCTTTGCGCTCCTGATTGCCTCCATCCCCATGCTTTCTTCCGTGTATCGGCCAGATCCTTTTTCTTTAGACAACCTGCAAACCATACTGTCTCAACTGCCTGACCGGCTCGGCCAAATGATCGAGGAACGGATGTCTCTGCTGCCAGATGCGCCTGATCATTGGGGTGGTAGCAGCGTCTTTGACGGTGAGACATCTCCCCAAGCTAAAGAAAAAGGGCAAGAGCAACTAACTGGACAGGAATCTGAGCAGGGGGAACCCCGCTCGCTGGCCTCTCTTCCTGAGCAGTTGCAAAAAAAGATTCGCGAAGCGCTCAAAGGGCTAGATATCAAAGACCCGGAGAGGCAAGAACCAGGCAATGTCCCTCTTGATGAAAAACAGTTAGCGTTGCGTCCGTCTGACATGGCGTCGCAGCGCAGGCCCGACTTCGAGGCGGAAGGCAAGAATCTGCCCAAGGGGAAAGAGCAGCAAACCGGAGGACGCGGTGGTGGGCAAGGCAGTGATGGAAAGAGCAGCGGTTCGCCAACGAGCAGCGGCGGCAGCGCCCAGCCTCCTGCGCAGGGAAGCGGCATGCAGCAGCTCGACCGTGCGCGATTGGATCGCAGAAATGCGCGCGGACAATTTCAGCCGGACAGTGGGCAAATTCCTGGACGTGGTGGAGAATCTGGCGAAGGTGGCCCTGGCGCCGGCAGCGGTACAGATCCGAACCTCCTGGGAAGGCAAGGGGACCTTAGCGGCGGCGCTCGCTCGTTCCAGCTTGCTCTTGACGCCACCCATGAGCGAGTTCTCGGTGAGGATGCGCCTGAGGGCAGCGGCAAAGATGAAGGCGGCATTATTGAAAAATCAAGCAAAAGTCTCAGTCAGCGACAGTCGCTCGATGACACCATCCGTAAGGCGCAAGTTCCGCCCGAATATGAAGAGATCGTCAAACGCTTATTTTCTCGTGGAGAGTCACAGTGAGTACAGTTGACCGGGCCGTGAGTGAATTTCAGGACACTTTTCAACGCATCCGCCAAGAAGTGGCCAAAGCCGTCATCGGCCACAATGAGATCATCGAAGACATTCTCATTGCCTTCTTTGCCGGAGGGCACGTGCTCATTGAAGGCGTCCCTGGCACCGGGAAGACGTTGATCGTGCGGTCTCTTGCCGACGTGCTGAATTTGAGTTTTAACCGTATTCAATTCACGGTTGACTTAATGCCTGCGGACATCACTGGGACCCGCATGGTGATGGATCGTGAAGACGGACGGCGTGAGTTCGTGTTCGTTGAAGGACCAATCTTCGCCCACATCCTGTTGGCGGACGAGGTCAATCGCTCCACGCCGAAAACGCAGGCGGCGTTGCTCGAAGCGATGGCGGAACTGCAAGTGACTGTGGCTGGCACCACCTACCGTTTGCCGCCGCCGTTCTTTGTGTTGGCGACGTTGAATCCCATCGAGATGGAGGGCACGTATCCGTTGCCTGAAGCGCAGCTCGACCGCTTCTTCTTCAAAGTGCGCTTGACCTATCCCACGCATCAGGAGATTCAACGGATCATCGGCTCAACCACCACTACCGCCGCGCCGGATCTGAAGCCGGTGTTTGATCGCAATGAAGCGCCGGAAAAAATCCTTGCGATGCGGCAACTCGTGCGCGAAGTGATGGTTGCGCCGCATATTGAAGAATATGTGGCGGCGCTCATCCACGCGACGATCCCGCACGGCGCGAGGTATGTCCACGCCGCTGACAACGCGCGCGTGCAACTGAGTAAAGATGACTATGTCAACAAATATGTCAGCTTTGGATCGAGCCCGCGCGGTGGGCAATCGATTATGCTCGGCGCGAAAGTCGCGGCGCTGCTCGACGGCCGTGCGAACGTGAGCTATGAGGACGTAGAGCGCGTAGCGGCGTCGGCGCTGAATCATCGTTTGGTGTTGAACTTTGCTGCGGAAGCGGAGGGAGTTGATCCCGCCACGATTATCTCACGGATTGTGCAGTCGGCTCGGAAACTGCGGCGATGACCAACTCTCCCCCCCGCGTCAGCATTACCACCCCCGATTTTGTGAAGCGGCTTGACCGTCTGCGCATACACGTGCGCGCGGCGCGCGGCTCTCGTCCTGGAGAAACGCTGATTCCACGCTCAAGTCAATTATGGGGCATCGAGTTTGAGTCCTATAAGGAGTATACGCCCGGGGATGATTTCCGCTATGTGGATTGGAATGCCGTAGGACGGCTCGACCAGTTGCTCGTGAAGACCTTCACGGCTGAACGAGAAATTCCCTATCATATTTTTCTTGACACGAGCGCCTCCATGGGGTCGCCCGCGCTTGATCAGAAATTCTCGTTTGCAGTGGATCTTGTCGCGGCGTTGTCCTATGTCGTGCTCCTCAATAACGACACGCTGCATGTCGTTGCCTTAGCCTCGCCAGAAAAAGGCCGGCGGCCCTTCGCGTTGCTGCCCGTGGTGCGGCATCGGGGGTATTTCTTGCGGGTGGTGTCGTTTCTTGAATCGCTCTTCCCGGCGGGCAAAACCTATCTGCGAGAGGCTGTTCGCGCCTATGTCGAGCAGGCAAAAGAACCCGGCGTGGCGATTCTCATTTCTGATTTTCTGACAGAACCGGCGCAGTACGAAGAGGCGCTGTTGTTGTTACGGACGCACGGCTATGAGGTGAAGGCGTTGCATGTAGTGGGTGCTGCTGAATTGGAGCCGCAACGACTCTTCCGTCGTGGTAAGTTATTCGATGTGGAAGATCATGCAGAACGATGGATTACTCTCTCACAAGCAAACCTGCAGCGGTATCAGGAAGTCCAGCGTGCGCATTTCGAGGCGCTGCAACAATTCTGTCTACGCTATCACATCCTGTACGCCCGGCTCTCAACGGCGAGCCGCATGGCCGCCGTTCTCACCGAAGAATTGCCCAAAGCGGGATTGCTGACGCTCCGATAGGTTAGTAGAGTGCGCGCGTATGGGGATTCTGAATCCATCGGCCCTGCCATTTCTCGCTGTTCTCGGAGCGCTGGTTCTTATTTATCTGCGTGAACGTCTGCGGACGCGGATTGAAGTGCCCGCGTTGCTCTTCTGGCAAGAGGTGAAAGAAGACCGCTTGCGCATTCGGCGGTTCCTGCCAAGTTTGCTCTTTTTTATTCAGGCGCTGTTATTGCTGCTCCTCGTCGGCGGGTTGCTGCATCCGTTTCGTCCAACACTGGTGACTGAGACGCGAGGGAACCGGTGGATTTTAGTCTTTGACGTCTCGGCGAGCATGCAGGCGCGCGAGGGACGGACACGACGGTTTGAGCTGGCGCTTGATGAAGCAAAGCAAGTGATTAAAGCGCTGGGCCCGCTTGACGAGGTCATGCTGATCAGCGTCGCCACGCGCCCGAAGCTTGTCAACAGCTTCACGACGGATCACCGGGCGGTGTTGCATCTGCTGGAGACGCTTCATCCTCTTGATACTGGAGCGAACTTAACCTTGGGCGTGGAACTGGCGCTGGCGCAACGCGACCGTGAAGGGCGGCGCGCCAAAGTGCATGTGTTTACTGATCTGCCGCAGAGTTCCTTGACGTTGCCGGAAGAGCAACTCAAAGAAATTGCCTATCATCGTGTGGGCAAAAATGATGACAACGCCGCCATTGCGGCGCTGCAGGTCTATCAGAATCCTTTTCAGAATTATTCCCAGGCGCAGGCGTATGTGCTCGTGCGCAACTACGCTTATCATACGCGCAGTGGCGCGCTGACTGTGCTCCTCAATGACCGGACCATTTTCCGCCGTGATTTCTCTTTGCCGTCGCGAGAGGTGATGTCCTTTTCCGTGAAAGGCTTTGATGGCCCAGGAAAACTAGTGGCGCGCATTGAACCAGAAGACGCCCTGGCGGTTGATAACCAGGCCCTAGGTTGGCTGGCCGAGCGGGGGCAGCGGCGATTAGTGCTCGTGTCCTCAGCAAAGGGCCTCCAGGAGGAACTAGAACGCGTGAGCCGCTCAATTCCTGGCTTGACGCTGACTGCCGTTGCGCCGGGCGCTTTCACCCAGACCCCGCTCAATCCGCAGGACATCGTACTCTTTCATGAGTTTGTTCCTGGAGTCACCGTGCCGGCTAATAGCCTGTACGTATTTCCGCCGCCGGAAAACCCTTTGTTTCCTGTCGTGACCGAGGCGGCGGATTTAAACATTCTTGATTGGCGCGAAGGGCATGAGATTCTCCAAAATTTGCGTTATGTCGAAGCGCTGCCGCTCAAGCGCGCGCGCGTGCTGGCGTTGCCCTCCTGGGCGCAAGTGTTGATTTCTTCCCGCACGCGTTCTGGCGAAGTGCCGCTGGTGTTTACTGGTGAAAAAGATGGACATCGGGTGGTTTGTCTGGCGTTCGATCTCAGCAAAGGCAATTTGACCAATTCTGATAATTTGACCTTGCTGTTGCTTTTTTTGAATACTCTTCGTTGGTTGTTGCCTCACGATCCAATGACGCCGCTGCTCGTCTCCGCTGGAGAGACGTTCTTCTTGCCGTCTGAAGCGTCGCAGGACTCGCCGCGGTTTCTCCCTCCAGGCGGGCAAGAAACGCCCGTGGACAGCGGCGCGGTCGAGCTCGAACAGGTGGGCGAGTACCACATCAGCGGAAGCCGTTATCGCGCAACGTTATACGCCAATCTCTTTGATGAAGACGAATCAGACATTGGGCGCCGCGAGGAGGAGCCGTCGCCTGCTCCTCCCGCGATTGAAGTGAGCGCTCCACAGGAACTTATGTACACTGTACCGGAGGAATTTGGCCGGTTGCTGTACTATGGCGCCGCGCTCCTCTTGGCGCTCGAATGGTGCTATGCCCTATGGCGCTATCGGCGCATGAGGGTGTTATGATCTACGATATTGGCGGTACAACATATACGTTGACTGCGCCTGAATGGTTATGGCTGCTTGCGCTCGTGCCGGTGGTGTGGCTGCCCGTGTTCTGGCAGACCCAACGCCTGGTGATGAGCACAGCCGCCCTCTTACGTTCGCTTGCCGTCGTTCTCTTAGCAGCCGCCCTTGCCGGTCTCAGCACTCAGACGATTCTCTCCGAACATAAACTTGCTCTTGTTGCCGCAGCTGATGTCTCTGACAGCATATCCGCTGAAGGTCGTCAGTGGACGCAAGAATATCTTACCCGCCTCATGAAGCTGCTTGAGCCTACTGATGAATTCGCCATTCTTGCCTTTGCGAGTGATGCGGCCCTGCTCGTGCCTCCAGGCGCGCCTACCGGCGTTACTGTAGCGGCTGAAGCGTTGCAGAAAGCCGTGGCCGGCGGGACGGGTGAGACTAATATCGCCCGGGCGCTGGAACGCGCGCTCGCCCTCTATCCCGAGGAGGCGGAAAAGCGTCTCTTGCTCATTACCGATGGAAATGAGACCCAGGGCGTAGCAAAGCAGCATATTGCATTGGCGCGGCGCATGGGAGTGAAGATTTTTCCGGTCATTCCGCCTTCAGGACAGCACCCAGAGGTGTCGTTGGAAAAGTTCATCACGCCGCCCCTGGTGCGGGAAGGCAGCGCCTTCAATGTGCGCCTGGTTGTGCGCAACGGCAACGACAAGCCAGTCCGCGGCAGCGCCACGGTGCTGGCGAATGATCAAACCCTCACCAGGCAAGAGGTGAATCTGGAGCCTGGATTGTCGGTGCTCGAAGTGCCCGCGCAGATTCTGCAACGCGGCAACTATCTCTTGCGGGCGGAAATCAAAGCGTCGCCGGATACCGTGGCCGGCAACAACAAGCAGAACGCGAACCTGGCTGTGACCGGCAAGATTCGTTCACTGGTGATTACCGACAATCCTAAGACCCAGCTTGCCCGCGCGCTGCAGATGAAAGAAGTTGAAACTGAATTCCGCCGCCCGGAGGGCATCCCCACGCAGATTTCAGAGCTGCTCGACTACAATTGTTTAGTGTTTGATGATATCGGCCGTAGCGGCATCTCGTCTCAGCAAATGAACGTAGTTGAGAGTTACGTGCGGGATTTTGGCGGCGGCTTTTTGATTGCCGGCGGGTTGCGCACGTTTGGAGACCTTGGCTATCGGGGAACGACAATTGAACGCATTCTGCCGGTGACGTTCCAAGAGCAACGCCCCAAAAAGAAAAAACGCACGCCGATTGCCCTTTTTCTGGCCATCGATCGTTCAAACAGCATGGGCTACAACAGCAAGGTGCGCGGTCTACATGATGGACAAAAGATGAAGTATGCGCAAAAAGCCGCCATTGAGCTCTTGAGTCAGTTAGAGGACACGGATTATGCCGGAGCGATTGCCTTTGATTCTGAACCCTACGTGCTGGCCCCCTTGGGCCAATTGGCTGCGAACCGACAAGACTTGACGGACAAAATCACTCGCCTGCAGTACGGCGGCGGAACGGATTTTTACGGCGCGCTGGAAACCGCCGCCGATCAACTCGCTCAGATCCGTGGGGCGATCCGGCATATTATTCTCCTCACCGATGGCGACTCGAATCGCAGCCCTGCCGATCATTATCCGCTCGTTTCCTCTATCGCTCAGCGGCAGATCAGCATTACCACGATCCGGATCGGCGACGACACCGTCAATCTCCAACTCCTTGCCTACATGTCGGAGAAAACCGGCGGTCGTTTCTATCATGTGGAAGACGTAGAGATGCTGCCGCAGCTCATTATTAAAGACACCAGACAAGTCATGCGTGAAAAAAACGATGACGAGGACAAAGAAAAACCCATCCTGCCGCATGTCAGGGACCGAGGACAAATTCTCCAGGGCCTCAATGATTTCCCGGCGCTGGAAGAATATATGCTCACCAAGCCAAAGACCGGCGCGGACGTGCAGCTCTACACCGATGTCCATAAAGATCAGGATCCCTTATTGGCGACCTGGCAGTATGGATTAGGAAAGGTCGTCGCTGTCACATTTGACCCCAGCGGCGCGGGATCGAGTGAGTGGATTCGGTGGGAGGGGTACAGCAAGTTCTGGTCGCAAGCCGTGCGCTGGGCGATGCGTGACGAGACGCCCTGGGATTATCGGCTGAGCGCGCGATATCGGGGAGATCGGACCGTCATTCAGGCGGAGACCTTCGACAATGACGAGGGCGGCGTGCTGCAGTTGCGAGTGCCGCGCGGCGGACAAGCCGATGAGGTCACCCTGATGCCGGTTGCGCCCCGTGTCTATGAGGCCGCGCTCTCTGGCAAGCGCCAGGGGACCTTTCCTGTGACGATCCTGAAACGGAAAGATGGGAAAGTTGTGAACCAAAAGAATGAAATCGTCATGGCAGGACAAACTCCCGGTGATGCGCTAGATGAATATCGGCAACAATATCCCAATCGCGACCTCCTCCGTGAACTGGCGGAAGGAACTGGCGGGCGGATTGATCCCGACCCGAACGAACTGGTGTCGCAGAAGCGCGAAGGGCAGAAGAAACTGCTGCATCCGCTAGAAAATAACCTGATCATCGGCGCGCTGCTGCTGCTCCTGGGCGACATTGCCGTGCGAGTGTTTTGGGGACCGCCGGTGTAAATGTGATGCGTGTTGCGTGATGCGTGAACAGAAGACTGCATGGATTTCCCGCGCGTCCTGAGTGTAAGCGCGTAGCGCTGGAGTCGAAGGACCTGCCATTTGCAGCGATGGGGCTTCGAGAAATCTCAATATGCAAGCATACTCTTCCCTTGCGCTCAAAGAATGGGCAGTGGTGGTGCAAGCCTTGGCCGTGGGCAAGCAGATCCTCTTGCTGCGCAAGGGTGGGCTCTATGAGCGCCACGGACGGTTCTCAACCGATCCCAGAGAGTTTTTCTTTTTTCCCACCTACGTGCATCAGATGGAGCAAGGCGTCGTGAGCGAAGCGGCCCCAGAGCTGCGAGCCGCGTTACAGGCGCGTCCGTTAGAAGACCAATTAGTGCTCGCGCACTACGCCACCGTGGCGGATGTGCGCTGGCTTGATGCGCGCGAGCAGCTTGCGACGCTCGATGGACTGCATTGTTGGACGCCTGAGACTATAGAAAAGCGCTTTACCTATAAAACGCCCGGTCTCTATCTGTTTCTCTTGCGCATGTATCGCCTCCCGCAAGCGTATACCTTGCCGATGTTGAAGCGTTACGCTGGGTGTCGATCGTGGGTGGAGCTTGGCGCGCCGTTGAGTACGGCAGGAGCTGCGCCGGTGTTAGACGACAAGACCTTTGCCATGAAGATGAGCGAGATTAAAGCGCGACTCTCCTTATGAGTTTTGGCAAACCAGTTCGGTAACCCTCAAGCGTGAGGTTTGAGAACTCCCCCAGCGGGAGAGGCGTCCCCCGGCGCGGTTACTGATTTTGCTCAGCAAAACTGATTAGCAGCTCTACACCTTGTGAGAAAATCTTTTAAAGAAGGCGTACTCATCTATTGACAACTCTGCCACATTTGTGACATACCCGCCCGTCCTCATGTTCGGAAAGAGCATTACTCCTGAGTAATAAACTTGAAAAATCGCATGCGGAGCGGGAATGGCAAGGTCCACAGCGGGGAGAGAGGCGAAGATCGTCAAGATAGGGATGATTGTTGGAGCGCTGTTCCTGATTGACTTTGTCTACTGCACTGTCGCTGCTCACGCCACCGTACTGACTGACCTCTCGCTCAAATCCGCTTCACTTATCCACGATAAACAAAAGACCGGAAGCGATAAACTCGCCGCCAACGGAACGTTTCGGCTCGGACCAGGGAACAACGGCGCCAATCCGGCCACGGAGTCTGTAACCTTCACCCTTGGTCCCTTCTCCTTAACTATTCCTCCTCGCTTTTTCAAACAGACCGGCGCGCAGCAAAAGAAGACCTGGAAGTATATCACCCTTAAACATGGACTGATCAAGGTGGTGATCACTAACACAGGAGCCGACTGGACCTTCAACGTGATCGCAACCAAGCTGACTCTCATGTTGTCTACGAATCCTAATCCATTGTCCCTCAGTCTCTCAATCGGCGACGATAGCGGAACCAGCAGGCAGTTTTTTGTGATCAACGACACGCCGAAAAAGCTGGTCCTCAAATTCCCCGCCGGGAAGAAAGATGACGCCGACGGTGATGGGTTCAGCCTCGAGGAAGGCGACTGCGACGACCAAGATCCGACGACGTATCCCGGGGCGGAGGAGCTGTGTGACGCGATTGATAACAACTGCAACAAGCAGATCGATGAGGGAGCGGCGCTGACGTTCTTCCAGGATGCCGACGGCGATGGTTTTGGCGATCCCGCCCACACTGCTCAAGGCTGCTCACCGCCCGCAAGTTTTGTTGAGAACGATCAAGACTGCAACGATAACGCCGCGGCGGTACATCCCGGTGCGACAGAGCTGTGTAACGCCACCGACGACAACTGCGATGGCGCGAAAGATGAAGGGTTTGACGTCGGTGCTGCGTGTGCCGCTGGAGTGGGCGCGTGCGCCAGTAACGGCGTGAAGGTGTGCGCTGCTGACGGCAAGAGTGCAATGTGTAACGCCACGCCAGGGACGCCGACGGCGGAAGTGTGCAACAACATTGACGACAACTGTAACGGCCAGGTTGATGACGGGCTGGGGACCATCAGTTGTGGTCAGGGTGGCTGCGAGCATACCGTCGCCGCGTGTATCAATGGCCAGCCGGGACTATGCACTCCTGGGACACCCAAGGCGGAGATTTGCGGCAATAGCATTGATGAGGACTGTAACGGCTCGGATCTGACGTGTGTCGTGACCCTGGACATCGCCATCACTGGCCCGGCAAATCTCTCGTCAACGACTCTTTCCACCATCGCCGTGACTGGGACAGTGGATGCCACAGCAACCGAAGTCACCTGCAATGGGAGACCGGCGGGCATCAATGCCAACGGCTTTGGCGGTAATGTGCCGCTCAAAGAAGGTAGCAACATTATCACCTGTGTCGCCAAAGATGCTGCTGGCAATATCGGCAGCGCTAGTATTACCGTAACGCTGAACTCTACCCCCGCCGCGCGTGACCATCGATTCACCACAAGATGGGGCCACGGTGACCGGCGAGGCGGTCACCGTCACGGGTATGGTCAATGATTTGGTGATGGGCACAGTCAATGGTGATGAGGTGGGCGTCACCTGCAACGGCGTGCAGGCGCAGGTGGCGAACCGGCGGTTTGCGGCAACGAATATCGCGCTGAATGCCGGAGTCAACACGGTCACCTGCATCGGCGAAGACAAAGTCGGCAACGTCGATACCGCGCACGTGACCGTCACGTTGAACGCCGCAGTACAGGCAAAGATCAGTATTGTTTCTGGGAATAATCAAACTGCTGGTATTGGCGCGCTGTTGCCGGAGCCGTTGGTCGTGGCCTTGACGGAGAATGGCGCGCCGGCTGCTGGCAAAGTCGTGGTGTTCAAAGTCTTGCAAAATGATGGTGTGCTGAGCGCGAATGGACAAACCGGACGATTACTCGGCGTTACCACTGACGCCAATGGGCGCGCGGCGGTCCAGTTTATCCTGGGCTCGTGGGTGGGGGCGGGCAACAATCAGATCGAGGCGATGGCCGCCGGCTTCGTCGGTGAAGCACGGTTCCATGAATCGGCATTGACTGCGGGTCCGCACAACATCGTGGTCGATGCCGGTAACCTGCAGTTCGGCGTGGTGGGACAGCCGTTACCCAAGCCCTTTATTGCCACGGTGATTGATCGCGGTAGCAACCGCCTTGGTGGCGTGCCGGTGACGTTCACAATGAAGGACGGAGGCGGGAATTTCGCTGGGCAACCGGCAAAAACCGTGACGACTGATAGCGATGGACGCGCGCAAGCGGTGCTGACGCTGGGGCCGGATGCAGGCTTTGACAACAACTTGGTCGAAGCGAATTTCCCGGGGAATCCAGGCTTTGCGGCGAGTTTTACCGCTTCAGGCAAAGTAGCTGGCAATCCGGCAGACACCAAGATCAGTGGTGTGGTGCTCGACAACAGCAACACCCCGATTCAAGGCGTGACGTTGCATGTGGAAGGCGCTTCCCTGACCACGCAACCAGACGCGTAAGGGCAGTTTACTTTACAGCCCGCACCCATAGGGAAAGTGTTACTTACAGCCAACGGCAGCACGGTTCCGCCGCGTAACGGTCTCCCCTGGCCCAAGCTGGAATACGAACTGGTGACGATTGCTGGCCAGAACAACACCATCGGCATGCCGATTTACCTGTTGTCAATCGACACTCCGAGAGGACTGCTCGTCGATGAAACCCACGGCGGTACGTTGACGCTTGAAGAATTACCACGGTTTGCGTTAACAATCGTGCCCGGCTCGGCGACGTTCCCCGACGGCAGCAAACGCGGCACGGTCAGCGTCACGCTGGTGCATGCTGACAAAGTGCCGATGGTGCCCAACTTCGGCCAGCGGCCGCGCTTCATCATCACCATCCAACCTGCGGGCACGCACCTCAACCCACCGGCAGCGCTTACTGTGCCCAACGTTGATGGCCTCGCCCCTGGGCAGAAGACTGAAATGTACTCCTTCGACCACGACCTTGGATCGTTTGTGAGTATTGGCCTCGCAACTGTGAGTGAGGATGGCGCCACTATACAATCCGATCCTGGCGTCGGTGTTGTGAAAGGCGGGTGGCATTGTGGGGGGAATCCGAGTTCGTCAGGGAGTGCGGCGGATTGTCCGGAGTGTCAGAAGTGTGAAGGTAACCAATGCGTGCCGTTGTCAGGCGACATATTTTGTGGCGATAAAGACCCTAATGATTGTATGACGGGTAAGTGTGAGAACGGGGCTTGTATTGCAAAACCCTCGCGGAATAATACTCCCTGCCTTCCTCACCGATGGCGGCAATGGGTGCATTATCGGCTCATGTCAGGACGGAGTATGCGAGCAGAACTTCATGCCCGAAGGGACCCCGTGCGGGACAGACGCTGGAGTGTGTAATACGGCACAGTGTGACGGGGCAGGGAATTGTAAGCTTGGATCAGCTAATGATAGAGCGTTCTGTGATGAGGGGGATGATAACGATTGCTCGATAGGAAAATGTGAGAGCGGGGCTTGCATACCGCAATTGCCAGCGTCGGAAGGTACAAGGTGCAACGACGGAGATAATAACCAGTGCACCGTAGGCGAATGTCAAACAGGGGTCTGCGTGCCAACTACAGCCGCCGGTTCGGATTGTTGTATCCGATTAGACCCAATTACAGACCCTGCATCGTGTCCAGTGGCGGACCGGAGGCAGAAACCTGGCGTCCCACCCGGAATATACCCCAGCCCGACTAATTCGTGTACGAGAGTTCTGGATCGTCCATTGGACGAAATCTGCTCTTTTGTTGCGGGATATCCCAGTTTTACTCCTGCATGTACATCCCACGACTATGCTACTCCAACGGTGGGATGGCTAAGTCTACTTGTGATTCGCAATTCCTTAGAAATTTACGAAACCTCTGTGACCAGGCTCTAGCAAGTGGAGCAATAGGGTCTTTTTGTCACAGTCGATGTATTGCTAATGCACTGACATACTTTGCGGGCGTCCTAGCCTTTGGGAATTCCGCTTATACTGAAGCGGTTCAGAACTCATGCTTGTGCTGTATCAAGAAGTAAGGGAGGGCGCCGGGTGCCACTGGCGACTTGCTCATCAGGAAATGAGGAACGATGAATGCGGAATGATGAATAGGAAAGGCAAATGGCTTGCTCACGCCGTTCACTCTATGGCAGATGGCTCGTTCGCTGCGCTCACCCTATGGCTGCTGGCAAGATAGGCTAAAAGCTGAAGGTTTCAGGTTGTAGAGGCAGGCAAGAGACAGGAAACAGAAGACAGCAGATGAGAAATCGACTCACCTTACATCGCTTACGGATAATGTGGCAGATACTTTACGAATGCCAGGTTCGGGGTGATTGCGTCGTAGAACCGTTTGTCCGCTGTCCAGAATTCACACCCGCGCAGTTCGGCAAGTCATATGATGATGAACTCACAATAACGTTTAATTAACGCTGTCCAGAATTCACACCCGCGCAGTTCGGCAAGCGCAGCGTACAGGGAGTCGTAGATTCTGGGCTGAGCGAACTGACGTGCAATCGTACGAGCGCGGGTCACCATATCAGGATGCGCCACCAATTGTACGCGAAAACTCGCAAGCCGCGTCAGCGCTTGGTCCACTTCGGCAACGGTCAGGGCTTGCGAATGCAACCGCTCCTGCAAGACGCTTTCTGTCTCATACGCGAACAGCGGTGGAGCGATCAGATCATACCCATCGCGCAGAGAGTCAAGCAAGAATCGGCGCGCCTTCTTCCGCCAGGTTTCCGCTTTCACCACCCATTTGATGGCGACACTGGCGTCTACGCATCGCTCCGGCATAGCTGGGCAATCCTCTCTTCGCGCATCCGACGGATGTCTTCAGCTGCATCGAAGCTCCCCTTGGCATCATCGGAGATGTCCTCAACTTCGTCACACAGGATTCCGGCGAGACGCAAGCGTTCCTCTCGAAGCTGCTGTTCATGGTCGCTCTCTGTCTTGGATTCAGCCAACAAGATATTGCTCAAGCGTTCGCTGATATGCGCCAGTAATTTCAATTGGTCTTTGGGTGGCAGTCGCACGACGAGCGTTTCTACCTGTTCAAGGGTTACTGACTCCTGCATGGGAATCGACCTCCTTTCCATACAGTTCCTGAAAGAGACGGCGGCGGACTCGCGGAAGGTTCTTCAGTGCCTTTTCGAGCGTGATGCCTTCTCCCGCCAGAATATCTTGGAGGCGCTGACTGAGCTGGGTCAACACCACATCCGCCGGGGCCATCATCAAGGCATCACCGAGCTGGACCACTACGAGTTCACTGCCCTTCGAGAGACTATGTTTCTTGCGGTAGGAGGCGGGAACGGTAATCTCTCCGTGTTCTCCTACGTGAACAGCGCCAAGGGGTCGGACCGACGATTCTGGCATGAACAAGCCTCCGTTGGGGAAAATGCTGACACAAAGAGCGTAGCGAGTCTTGGGATACCGGACAAGGGCAAAGTTGTGCCGCACGGGGGAACATTGTGATACTAACGTGCTGCCAACTTATCCGCCGGTCATTCGCGCTCCTTCTTACCTTGTGCTTGGCGACGGTTGCGCGCGCTCAGCTCAACGAGAACTGCACAGTTAGCAGCCTCAATCGCACGGCGCAGGTGAAACCCGACGGCGCTTGGATCGCCATCAACGTCCCCGCCAATTTTGGCCAAGTGCGGGCGCGGGCGACGTGTGTGGAGAATGGGGTCACTCGCTCTGATCAGTCGGATCTTTTTTCTATTCCGGCAAACGGTTCGGTGACCTTGTCAGAGATTCAGTTGGATACGGCTGATCCGATTCCGGCCTCTTTGTCTCTCTCCGCACCAACCACTATCCTCGCCACCGCAGGCGCCACGACGCAAATTACTGTCACCGCCACATATCCTGACGGCAGCACGAAAAATGTCAGCGCGAGCAGCACGGGCACGAGCTACACCAATAGCAACACCAGAGTCGTGACCGTTTCTCCTGACGGAGTAGTGACGGCGGTCTCTAGCGGAACGGTGATCATCTCGGCGCTGAATGAAGGGGCGTTGGGATTGATTCAGATCCGTGTGACATTATCCAGCGGCGATGCGGATGGCGATGGCGTTCCTGACGATATCGAAACCGCCAACGGCTTGAAGCCCAATGATCCCACCGACGGGTTTGCCGATCCTGACGGCGATGGACTCACCAACAAGCAAGAACTTATTGATTTCGGCATGCGCATCAATCTTGCTGATACCGACGGCGATAGCATTGCAGACGGTGAAGAGGTCAAAACAGGCGTTGATGGATTTATTACTAACCTCTTGCTGCGCGACACCGATGGCGACGGCGTGGATGACAACGTAGAAATCGCCAGCGGCAGCGATCCTACTAATCCCAACAGCCGCCCCGGTGTGACTTCTTTGACTGTTTCTCCGGCGACCTTTGTGTTGACGGTGAACTCTCTCATCGGGGAAGCCTCCCGGCAATTAACCGTGACTGGTAAGCGCGCGGATGGCAGTACGGTCGATCTCACCAACGATCCAGGGAACCTATACGTCCAGCGATTTGAATGTCTGTAACTTCGGCGCAGAACGTGGCCGGGTGTTCGCCAGCACTGACGGAGCGTGTACGATCACCGTCACCAACAACGATCAGTCCGGGCAAGCGATGGGGACCGTGCAAACCTTCTCGCCGACTGCCGTATCGTTTATCGCTCTGCCAGGTGGGACCAATAACGTCGATGTGAGCGGCGGATATGCCTATGTTGCGACTGGCGCGGCAGGCCTGCAAGTGGTCGACGTGCGCAATCCACAAGCACTGGCCATCGTAGGAGCAAAGGATACGCCGGGCAGCACTAACGATGTGGTCGTGGTCGGTTCTCTGGCATATGTGGCGGATGGCTCGGCTGGGTTGCAGATTATTGATGTGACTGATCCGCGCACTCCGGTGCAGCGTGGCGCACTCGATACCCCCGGCGATGCACGAGATGTCGTGGTGAAAAACGCTCGCGCCTTTGTTGCTGACGGCGCCAGCAGGTTACAGATTGTCGATGTCAGCAATCCGCAAACGCCTGCGCTGCTTGGGACAGTAGATACGCCTGGTTCAGCGAGCGGTGTGGATGTCGACCTCCAGCGCAATCTGGCGGTAGTGGCCGATGGCGCCACAGGCGTTCACGTCATCAACATTGCCGATGTCGCTCATCCAACCATTGTCGGAAGTATCGATACCGTACTGCCACCGTCTTTCAGTCGGACAGCCGGGAAGAGAGAAGGAAAAGGGCTGTAGGCTTTAGGCTAAAGGGGTGAGGGTCAGTAAAGATTGCACGCGGTTGGCGTCATCGGTGTTGTTTTTGCTTCGCTTCACGGGAAAAAAACCACCATGATCCCAACACGACCAGCAATGCCGCAAGTGCAGCCATCACAATCAGTTCCATAAGTCAGTCCTCTCGCGATAGGAAAATGGACACGATGAGTAGGATCACTGCAACTATTAGTGCTACAGCTCCAGCTGTGTATATGGAGAGAGACAGTTCCTTTGCGAAAATCCCTTGGGCTACGGTTCCAAGTAAAAGCCCAACGCCCAATTTTTCCGCTACGTCAGCAATTCGTTTTCTCCTCCCCTTGTCCACAAAGCAACACCCCTCCTCAACCACTCCCATAGCAAGGGAATTTGCCAGGGGCAAGGCATGAGGAAAGGGATGCATTATGTCTCGAAAACTGACCCGCCGCACCTTCCTTGAACGATTCGGCGGCGCAACGGCGCTCACACTTGGTGCGAGCGGTCTTGTCTCTTCCTTCAGTTCCGTGAAGGTGGCGGATGCGGAAATGGGTCCCAGTGAGGCTCAAGACCGCCGCTAGCAGGCGTACAAGCTGCGTCACGCGGCCGCGCTGGCGCATAGTAGTCAACCGTTTCCTGCGTTTCCCTCTAATGGCGACGAAGCGGAGACGGCCAGCGAAATGATCGAGCTGTACTGGCAGGCTCCTTCCGTGAGGCCCCTTTTCTTGGCAAGGGCGGGCTTTTCCTGTCTGAAGCTCATGCTATGGTGTCGTCCGCCATCGCTGTTGAGTGGGAAGAGGCCGAAAGAACCGTATGAGAGTCGTATATCCGCTGTTGTTGATTACTCTGCTTCTTGCCGGAGCGTGTTCGTATATCTTTCCCCCCAAAAAAGTCGAGTGTTGCGAAAACAAGGCGGGGTGCTGTTTTGAGGAGATGTGTTGCCTGCCGCGCTATGCCTTGGCGGCGGGGAAGGAGCCGAAGCCGTTTACGACGAACATTCCCACCTATGGCGTGGCGCGGGAGGAAGACCTGCAACCGCCTCCTGGCGCTGTCATTGTCAAAAAAGGATGGCTGGCAAGATGGAATCCCTTTGGCAGTGATGAGAGTGAACAAAAACCGCGCGAACAACCCTCCCCACAAGACAAACAGGCGAGTGCTGACAAAGAGGACAAAGGATTCTGGGGGCGACTGTGGCCGTTCTAGAAGCGATGCATGTTGCGTGATGTGTAGTACGTATGACGTGAGACGAGAGTGTTGAGCCACAGAATATGCATCACGTCCGACGCAGCTCGCACTACGCATCATGCTTGAATGTTAGTGCACCATTTTTTCTCCAATCAATACAAGCACGCCAGAATATTGATGCAGTGAATGCTGTTGGTGAATGGGCGCAATCTCGCAACCGGTAAAGAAACCGACGAGCGGGATGTCGCCGAGGTACTGCTTGATATAAGCAGTGTCGAGATCTGGCAGTCCATAGAGCCCGCGCCCTCTTCCCAGGCAATTAAAGTATAAACCAAAACCAGGACGCTGCTGCTCCCAGTGTTGCGCCTGCGCTTCGAGCGTCACCTTGAGATCTTCTCGCGCCACGGCGCCGTCACGCAACGTGAACACCATCTTCTGGCCTTGTTTGATTGCATCGGCAACCGCCACCACACCCTGACGGGGATCAAATCCGACAATATTGCGGATGATATATTCACCACGGGCGATGCGTTGTCGCTCCGCATCGACTGGTAATCCGACAAAAACGAACGCCGCCGCGCGGCGCAAATCTTCGATGAGCGGCTGGCGGACGACTTCAGCAAACACTTCGAACGCGGGTCGCCCATCGAGTTCGAGAATGAGATTGTGGTGGGATTTGGTGATGGTGTGGACCACGCCGATTGGCTGGCAGGCTTGGGCAATGCCGATGGTATGATGAAAATGCCCGCTGAACAGTACGCCGGAAAGCGCGTCGTTGCTCACGGTATCACCGCACAGCTGAAATGTTTCTCCCAGGGTGCCGTCTTCAGAGGCGCCGCCGCCCACTATGGGTATGTCAGGGGCGGTTTGGGCGAACCCAGTGAAAAAAGCGGCGGAATTAAAATTGTACGTGTCCGGGAATACCATCAACAGGTTGTCCGAACCTGCGCGCGATTGGGCGAACGCTGCTATTTCTTTGCCGACTTCCTGCCCGCGCCCGCGTAATTGCGGCACGAAAAACCGCGACACCGAAAACGAATCTGCCCGCACGGTCAACACCGCAACGCCGGGAGCCCGTTCGATTTCTCCGTCCGTCGTGAGGACGCCGCCAGCGCTGCAACCGACAACGTGTGTGGCATGCGCCGTGTCTTTTACTGTCCGCAATAAGCGGCTGTAGAGCGGGCCGTGCTCGATGGTGGCGAAGACCAGTGCAAGGTCCGTCGTATCCGTTCCTGCCCGCGCCAGCGCAGTTGCCGCAGCCTCTTTTCCCGCACGTTCGGTATCTTTTTCCGTGGAGAGACCAACTCCGGCATATAGCATGGGATGCTCCTCTTCGGCGTGATAGCGCTGTCGAAATCCCCTTAGCCTCTTGATTACAAGGAGAAGCGTAGTTCGACAACGCTCACTATAGGACCCGCACAGGGGATTTTGCGGTTACATACCTGTCTTTCAGATCTTCACTCCTATCATCACACTGTTTCCGGCTTCTTCAACCCCAGCCGCTCATAATATTTTGCCGGCACTTTGTTCTTGTCTTTGTAAATAATAAAAGAACAGTGTTCTTTGCCGAGCACAGCCGCAGGCTCAACGACCACGAACGGCGCACCGTTTTTTTCGATATCCACCAGCTCCATCGGCGGCTCGTGCGCACAGTAAACTGGAAAGTTCGCGCGGTGATAGGTCATGCGCTGTGGTTTCTCGACCGTCAGGAATCCATTCGGTCCTTCGTACTTGCCTTCAAGGATCAGTCTACCGCCGCTGCCGCACGGGCGCATTTGAATCACGACTTTTTCCTCATCCTCTTCAATATGCATCGGCTGTAAATGCCCACGTAGGCCTGCCACGAACATCTTAATGCGCTGCTGGAGCGTGGAGCCTTCAGCCATTTTTTCCAGGTTCGGCAGCCACCAGGCTTTGACCCCTTCGGTCATGATTTCGTCCAATACGGCGTCGCCGAAACGCCGTCCGATGGCGCTGAGCATCGCGGTCGTCCAATTGCGATACAGATCATGCATGCTGAGGAACTCGTTGTACATGCGTTTGGCAAGTTGTTTGGCTTTTTCGGCGTCGCCTGCCTCTATGGCCTCGGTGAGCCGGTCAACTGAACGTTTTCCCATCTCTTGCAATTCCGTTTCGGAAAACAGACGTTCTGTCATAGTCACCCTCCGATGCTGTGAACCTGAGCGGGGGTATATCCCACTCGCCTCGGCATTGCAAAGGCTCCACGCTCCGGCTGTAATAGCGACATGCGCAATGCGGCTGTAGGTGAGGGATGGCGGTTGCCCCGCACCGGGTTAATGAAGTTGTCCCCAATTAAAGAAATGGAACTGGCGGCCAGCCGAGTTCCAGGCGTGGTGTCTTTGGCGCAAGGGATCCCCAGTTTCGATACGCCAGAGCCGATCAAAACTTTCGTGCAACAAAAGATCGCTGAGGGGGCCTGCGCGAAATATTCGTTGTCTCCTGGCCTGCCGCAATTGCGCGAACTGATCGCCGAGTCGCTCCTGCGCGAGGGCATGCACTATGATGCCGATAGCGAGATCATTGTCACTTGCGGTTCGATTGAGGGCATCGCGGCGACGTTGTTAACACTGACGCAACCTGGCGATGAAGTGCTGCTTCCTTCGCCAAGTTATGCGTCATACCAGGAAGTTGTCCGTATGGCTGGATGCACGCCGCGCTTTGCGCCATTACGCGAGGAAAATAATTTCGCCTTCGATCTGGACGCCTTTGAGCGCAATATATCGCCGCGCACCAGCGCTATTCTCTACTGCAACCCCAACAATCCCACCGGAACCGTCTTTTCCAAAGAAGAAACGCTAGCGCTGATTGAGCTGGCGGAACGCCACGGCTTATTCTTGATTATTGACGAGGCGTACAAGGATTTCGTGTTTACCAAAGAGCCGTATTTTAGTCCTGCTCAGGCGCCTGACCAACGGACGCGCGTCGTGCGCGTGTTTACCTTTTCCAAAGCGTACGGCATGACGGGCTGGCGCGTGGGCTATGTCCACTCCGACGCTCGCAATATTCGCGAGATCTTAAAAGTGCATGACGCTTTGGTGACGTGCGCGCCGGTGGTGTCGCAGTATGGCGCCATTGCCGCGCTGGAATTTGGCGCAGCGCATATCACCGCGTTTCGTCACGCCTTCAAAGAACGGCGTGACCGCACCGTGCAGCATCTCGATGCGTTGTCATACGTGTTTGACTATCAGAAGCCAGAGGGCGCGTATTTCGTCTTTCCGCGGGTGAAAGACATCGCGCCGCGCGCGCGGGATTCGCGGCGTCTGGCGTTGCATATTCTCGAACACGCCAAAGTCGCGCTGGTGCCGGGGGTGGCGTTTGGTCCCAGCGGCGAGGCGCATCTCCGCATCAACTTTGGCCGAGAACTGACAGAGATCGACGCCGCCTTTGAGCGGTTGCAGACATACTTTCGCCAACAATTGCCCTCTTTTCGCACTGGCACAGCGTCCTTTGCTACGCCGGCGCACGCTGATGCGCACCCGGTCCCTCCCGTTGATGCTGTACCAAACGGGTCGGCGCGACGATTTGTTCTTCGTATCGTCACGAAGTATTTACAAGGAGCGGCGCGGGTCTTTCTCCGGCGTAAGAAGCCGCTGGTCATCGCTATTGCCGGGAATCGCGGCAAGACTGTAGTGAAACGGCTTTTTGGCGAACTGCTCAGCCGCCGGTACCGGGTGCGGACGAATCCGCGCTCCTACAACACGGAAATTGGTTTGCCGCTGGCGGTGTTGAATGTGGAGCTTGAGACGAAGCCGTTGTGGAAAACGATGGGAGCGCTCCTCCGCGCCGGCTGGACGGCGGTCGCTTCCCGCGAGAAGGTCGAAGTGCTCGTGCTGGAACTGGGCGTGCGCAGCCGGGGGGATATGCGTCAATTGCTGCGCACAGTGCGCCCTGATATCGCCGTGCTCACCGCCCTCTCGCCAGGATATCAGAACGACATGGAAGGCATTCGCATTCAGCAGGAAGAGATGCGTACGTTATGTCAGTACGCAGGGTCGCAGTGTCACTTCCTTATTGAAGACAGTGATCGGCTCTTGAGCGAAGCCGTGCATGGGCTCTCTCTGCCTTTTATCTCGTTAGGGACCGCACACTGGTCGGAGAATGGACATGAGCGGCTGTTGCGCAGCGGCGCGCAAGCGTATCCTGTAACGCGGGAACTAATTGGAGAAAGCGAACACGTCGCCGCGCAAGCCGCCGTGTTGCTTGCCGAGCGCTGGACGTCGCTGACGACTGATGACATTCGCCAGTTTTTGGCGGGAGAAGCAATAGCGCATGCAGCGAGTGATGAAAGAGAGCGACATGAATTATCCTACTTATGAGGATGTGTTAAACGCGCAGGCGGTCGTCAATCGTTATTTGCCGCGCACGCCCACGTACCAGTATCCTGGGCTCTCGCAGCTCACTGGCTGTCAGATTTTTGTAAAACATGAGAATCACCAGCCTATTGGCGCGTTCAAGGTGCGTGGAGGCGTTCACTTCATGGCCTCGCTGTCGGAGGCGGACCGGAAACGCGGCGTGATTACCGCAACGCGCGGCAACCATGGTCTCTCGATCGCTTATGCCGCGCGTATATTTGACGCCAAAGCTGTTCTGGTCGTTCCCGTCGGCAATAATCCGGAGAAGAATGCCGGTATGACCGCACTCGGTGCTGAGGTGATCGAGTATGGAAAAGATTTTGATGAGGCGCGGGAGCATATCTCGTCATTGGTGGCGGCGCATGGGTATCGCTATCTCCATCCCGCAAATGAACCGTTATTGATCGCCGGTGTAGGAACCTACGCCCTGGAGCTGTTTGCCGATACGCCGTCGCTTGACGCAGTCATTGTGCCGATTGGTCTGGGGTCCGGCATTTGCGGCACGGCGCTGGTGCGCGAACGCATCAGTCCGAAGACTCGCGTGATTGGCGTACAGGCCGAGCGAGCGCCTGCCGTGTACTTATCGTGGAAAGAAAAACGCATGGTTGCGACCGAAAGCGCCAATACCTTTGCCGATGGACTGGCGACGCGCGTGCCTGCGGAGATGACGCAGAACCTGATCAATCAAAAAGTTGACGATATCGTAACCGTCAGTGAGGAGGAGATTGCGCAGGCCGTTCGTCTTCTGCTTTTTCATACCCACAACCTCGCGGAAGGCGCGGGCGCTGCGTCGTTGGCGGCGGCGCTGAAGCTGCGGGCGCAACTTGCGGGAAAGCGCGTCGCGATTATCCTGAGTGGGGGCAATATTGACGCGGCGACGCTCAGGCGCGTATTGAGTGAATAACTGCTCCTTCAAGGAGAAGGGAAATTTTATGGCGGCGTTTGCAGTCACAACCTCTCCCTTAGTTCGCCGTTATACGCGCGAAGAATTTTGGACGCTGGCTAACCCGCCCGGTGGCGGGCATGACGAGCTGATAGCGGGGGTGTTGTATATAGTTCCACCACCGGACTGGCCGCACACGACAGCTGGGTCGCGCCTGAATCGTCTCTTCTCTTCTTATCTTGTAACTCATCCTGAGCTCGGCGAACTCTTCGTGCCTCGGGCTGCGATATGGACGGCTGCCGACACCTATCTGGAGCCGGCTCTCATGTTTGTCAGCGCTGAACGTCTAAAGCAGATGGACCCTGGCCGTTTGACCACTGCGGATCTGGTAGTGGAAGCGCTCTCTCCCAGTACGGCTGTTTATGATCGGACGACGAAAGCTGACACCTGCGCCGCGCTTGGCGTCGGGGAATTGTGGTTTGTCGATACCGTAAAACAGACAATTGAACAGTGGGTCTTGGGGGCGGAGGCATGGGAGCGGACACCCATGTATGCCAGTGGAGAAGTGCTCTCCGCTATCTGTCTGCCCGGTTTGACGTGTGAAGGACGAGCAATCTTTGCTTAAAGCCTCGGCGCGACGATCATCGCCATGACTGACGCAATTGTTATTTTTGTCACCACTGGTTCTGAAGCTGAAGCGGAAACGATCGCTCAAGCGCTGGTTGAGTCACATCTGGCTGCGTGCGTGAATATCCTCAGCCCTATTCGCTCGATTTATCGCTGGGAAGGTAAGATCGCTGATGATAAGGAATGGCTCTTGCTCATCAAAACGCACCAGGATCGTTTCTCAGCGGTGGAAGCTCAAGTTAAGGCGTTGCACTCGTATCAGACGCCGGAGGTAATTGCACTGCCTGTCGTCCAGGGAGCAGAGGAGTATCTGCAGTGGTTAGTGGCGGAAACCGCATCCGAGCCGCGACCGTAAGGGAGCGGAGGGACAGCAGGCAGGAAATGACTCTGATCCTCTCTCTCCGCGTGCTGACGCGCGCGGCTCCGCTGGCTACGCCTCCTCCGTCACCAACTCAAACAATTCCGCGTTCGGCAGCACGCCGCCGAGATTCGCTTTGATCGCATCGAGCGCGGCGCCGAGATGACGAAAGACCACGTGTTCACGCAACGCCATCAGGGATTGTGCATTCTCTTCTAAGAACCGGGTGATCACGGTCTGTGAGACCAGCTCAAGCCCTTTGAGATCGAGCACGATCTTATGGTGGCCGGCGCGAATCGCTTGCTGAATGCGTTGCAGCACTTCCTTAGCGCTGCTGGCGTCAAGGACTCCGCCAAGCTTCAAGGTCAAGGCGCGCAGGCGCTCATCACGGATAGCGCCGACGCGCAGCAAGGCGCCATGGAGTTGTCGCCGCCTTTCCCCAACCGCATCTTTCAGCGTCGAGATAAACGATGCTTGTTCTCGCACTGGGATAGGCCGCGCCAGCTGCTGGAGTAATTGCATCGCCTCCGTATAGATTCCACGCGGCTCATGTTTGAAGAGACGGCGCTGCTGGTAGTTGGTCAGCACATGCTGAAAAAGATAACGGCGTCTGGAAAAGACGCGGCGCCAGATCGCGCCCGGACTGTATACACGTTGCCGCGTCCAATACAAACCGTTTGTGAGCGCTTCCGGCGTCATCAGTTTCGGTTGGAACACCACCTGGGAGCCGTCATAACGAGAGCAAGCTTGGTGGAGCAGACGGCCATCCTTTTCCAGGGCGGTCCACAGCGCCGTTCCGGGTTGTGGAGTAAAAACTGAAAACAACGGAAGGCCGATCCGCGCATCCATACAGAAGCGCGCCGTGCGCTCGAACACGCCTTCGTCATCCGTATCATACCCGAACACAAAGTGAACGATGCTGAAAATACCGTTGTCCGCAAGGCGACGTAAAGACTGCGTGAGGTGGGAAACTTGCTCTGGC